>NZ_DBFWLQ010000003.1:0-4100 GCF_048465375.1 Emergencia sp.
AAGAAGGGCTCCATCACCATCAAGTGGAAGAAGAGCTACGGCTACAAGGTGGACTACTTCCAGGTGTTCAGATCCACAAAGAAGAACAGCGGATATGGAACCAAGGCTTTCTACACCACAAAGACAGGAACCCAGAAGAGCTACAAGAACACCAAGGCTCTGAAGAAGGGAACCAGATACTACTACAAGGTTCGTGGTGTCAGGACCATCGATGGAGACAAGGTATTCACCAAGTGGTCAACCAAAGCAATCAGAACTGCAAAATAACATATAACAATGCTGACAGAACCCGCGGAAATTAATTCCGCGGGTTTTTATCAGAAACAAGTGAGTAACATTTAACCCCTATTTGCTCAAAAAATGCGAAAAACACCTAAAAAATTGTGAGCTACAAAGGGAGTATCCTAACCGCAAAGGCTGTATCCGTTGAAACTTGGTTGCCTCTCTTGCTCGGGATGCCGTTACGGCTCCTCAACAGTCAAGAAATTTAGGTGTTATTGGCCTTTTTTGATGAAATGACGGGTAAAATCGTATTGCGACAGTATCCTGGACATGGTCGAAGCCTTTTATGCTGGTGTTTTTGTTGTGTATTTTGAAACTTTGACGTATACTATACTTAGAATGACGGAAGGAGAGCTAGCCGATGAAAAAAGCCGTGCCAATTGGATACGAGGACATCAAGGAAATTATTGATAAGAATCTATATTATATCGACAAGACCATGATGATCAGAGAACTGCTCGATTCCGGGGCAAAGGTCAGCCTGTTCACCAGGCCGCGGCGCTTCGGGAAAACTCTGAATCTGAGCATGGTCCGCAGGTTCTTCGAGAAGGAGATAGACAGTGGATGGGAGCAGATTGACAACAGTTATCTTTTTGACGGGCTGGAGATTAGCAGCTGTGGGGAAAGGTATCTGCGCCATCAGCAGCAGTACCCGGTCATCAGCCTGTCCTTGAAATCGGCAAAACAGCCGACCTTTGATATGGCCTATCAAAGCATAATCGACGAGATGGTTAAAGAATTTGACCGGCATCGATACATCCTCGACAGAGACGTTTTACAGGCAGAAGACAGCAGACTATTTGAACGTTTCCTCCGTAAGGAAGCCGAGCCCATAGAGTATGCCAAAGGGCTGGAGTTTCTGTCAAAATGCCTCGCGGTCTATCACGGGAAGAATGCCATCATCCTCATCGATGAGTATGACGTGCCATTGGAAAATGCGTATTTCGAAGAATTTTATGAAGAGATGATTCAGTTCATTCGTTCAGTTTTTGAATCGGCGCTGAAGTCGAATCCGGCACTGGAGTTTGCCGTGATTACCGGGTGTCTGCGGATCAGCAAAGAGAGCATTTTTACAGGGCTGAACAATCTGAAGATCTATTCCGTGTTAAACGAACAATACGGAAACGCTTTTGGTTTTACACAGGAAGAGGTGGACACGTTGCTGCGTGACTATGATCTGGGTCAAAAGAGGAAAGAGGTCAGGAGATGGTACAATGGATACCTCTTTGGAGATTCTGAAATATATAACCCGTGGAGCATCCTCAACTATGTGGACGATAAAGGGAAGATGCTACAAGCATACTGGTCAAATACGTCATCAAACAGCATCGTCCGAGAACTGGTGGAAGAAGCAGACACAGAAACCAGACGGGAATTAGAGATGCTCATTGAAGGCAGGATTATTGAGAAACCAGTACATGAAGATATCACTTACGGTGATATCCATGAGTCGCGGGATAACCTGTGGAACTTTTTGTTTTTTACCGGTTATTTGAAACAGTGCGGTCAAAGGCTTGATGGACGAAAGCGATACCTTTTTTTAGCGATTCCCAATGAGGAAATCGCAGCGATTTATGAAGACTCCATTTTGGAATGGTCAAAAAAGAAACTTGCAGTGACCAATATGGATGCTTTGATTAGATCCATCGAAACTGGGGACTGTGATGCCTTTGGTGCATTTGTGTCTGAGCAGCTTCTCGACACGATCAGTTTCTTTGACTATGGGGAAAATTATTACCATGGCTTCCTCGCAGGGCTCTTAAAAGGCATCAAAGGCTTTACCGTCCTGTCAAACCGTGAGAGCGGAGAGGGACGTGCGGATATCATCCTGCGGGAGAATAAATTCTGCGGAAAAGCGGTGATTTTGGAACTGAAAGTGGCGAAAGCCTTTGATCAAATGGAAGGTTTATGCAGGGAGGCACTGCAGCAAATTGAAGAAAAGGACTACGAGGCGGAGCTGCGGAAAGACGGATACGGCCCGATCCTAAAATACGGCGTGTGTTTTTACAAGAAAGGCTGCATGGTCAGAAAATAGAGTGAGAATGAGAGATGGCAGAGATGCCATCTTTTTCTATTGTAAACATAGTTTCCCGCTTCTCCGCTATGGCTTGCATGCTGGCAAAATACCCCCACACCCGCCTCTGTTTAAAAAGATATCGTCGGTATAGAGGAGGTCCATAGTCAGATAATTGACCATAGTCAAAAATGTGCGGGGGGGGGTATAATATATATGTAAGCATCTGTGTGCAAGGCAGCTAAATTTTGCGTGTGGGTGCGTGTCCGAAATGGGACAGAATAAACCTATTCTGTGAGGAATTTTCCTAGCGGAATAAATCTTATTTAAATAAGAAAGGAAACGAGGGGATGAAAGCAAAAATGAAAAAAACCGCAGTTGTGTTGATGTCATTGATTATGGTCATGTGTTACATGCCGATGATGGCATTTGCGGATGATGGCACTGTTAATACAGCAGATGAACTGCAAGACGCGGTAACAGCAGCGCCAACTGAATCGCCGACTACAATTACACTTGGTAAGGATATTACTCTGGATGAACAAATCAGTATTCCAGCAAACAAAGACATCACTTTAAACTTGGCAGGTAATACATTAACTACAGATGTAGTTCCAGACAGCAACGATGTTAAGCAGGATAGCAGAGGTAGAAATGTTGCGTATAAAGCAGCTATCACTGTAAATGGTAAGTTGACTGTTGCAGGTTCTGGCAAGATTGAATCCATATCTGAATGGACTGAGGATATTAAAAGTACCTTAAATGTTGATCAGATTAGATACTGTGCCGGGCTGTTTTTAGTTGAAACAGAAGGAACCCTCAATGTCAAAGACGGAACTTATGAGACTGCAACTTACCAAATCATTACAACAAAAGGCAGTACTTTGATTGAAAATGGCTCGTTCACATGTATGGAAGCAGATACTGGGAAATTGGATTCAAAAGTAATGGTTTCCGTAGACGGCACTGATGCAAACTTTACAATGAAGAACGGCTCAATTACAGCATATACTTCACGTACTGCTGACTCGGGACTTTACGGAATTTATGCTAGTAAGGGAGGAAAAGTTGTACTTGGTGACAAAGACAGTGCAGCTGGTCCAAATATTAAAACTTATATGGCGACATTAGGTGCAAATAATTATACTGCGACAGCAGACTTTACCGTTTACGGCGGTACATATGAAAGTACATTTAGGCCGAGCAATCCACCGACGTACAACAATTTTGCTTCGCCAATTTATGCAGCTTGTGATGGCACTTTAAACATCTATGGAGGAACGTTTAAGGGCAAATTTGCACTTTCTATGCCTTATAAAAACACTAAATTAGACTGCAACATTTACAATGGAACATTTGAAGCGGCTGATTCAGAAGAGGTGTTTTATATTGGAACAACAGATGGAACATATGGCAATGGTGAGAAAAAAGTTGTTGTTAGAGGAGGAACTTTTACAAAGGGAGCAGCGAAAGCTGATGTTTCAAGTTATTTCCCTGACAGCAATTACAGCCAGGATGATACAGGCAAGGTTAGTTATAACCCACCATATGTCCCAACACCGACTCCGACTCCAACACCGGATGACAACGTAACCAGCAACCCTGGGGACAAGACAACGACTGCCGATGTTGAAACCTCAACAGGCGCAGACGGCAAAGCGACTGCCACGGTGGACAAGACAACGGCTGACAAGATTGTTGACAAAGCTGTTGAGAACAAGTCTGAAGAAGTCATCATCGATGCGACGACAAAGGGAGATGCCAAGGCAGCAGAAGTCAAACTCCCTGCTGAAACAGTCAAGGC
>NZ_DBFWLQ010000004.1:0-83944 GCF_048465375.1 Emergencia sp.
GAAGCGTTGGACGCTGATGCTGACCATAAGGGTATTCCTCTGGCAGAAGTACAACTGCTGGCTCCCATTACCAGACCGATTCATGACATTCTCTGCGTGGGCGTCAATTACAAGGAACACCTGGAAGAGACAAAACGGTGGCTGGGGGATGAACATTTTCAAAAACCACCGAAGTCAATCTATTTTTCCAAGCGTGCTGTGGCGATTATCGGACCGGAGGCGGAGATTGTAAGCCGGATGGATTTGGATGAAGAACTGGATTACGAGGTGGAACTTGCTGTTATCATCGGCAAGAAGTGCAAAGATGTAGCGCGTGAAGAGGCAGAGGATGTGATCTTTGGCTATTCTGTCTTCAACGATATCTCGGCGCGTACTTTGCAGAGGGAGCATCAGCAGTGGTCACGAGGCAAGGGGCTGGATACCTTTACCGCCATGGGGCCTGTCATTGTGACCAAGGACGAAATGCCGTTTCCCATTGAAGTTGATGTGATCAGTTCCGTGAACGGTGAAGAACGCCAGCATTCCAATACGGCGCTGTTTCTCAACGACATTCCTGGCATCATTGCAGACCTTTCGGCCGGCACGACGCTGGAACCGGGAGACATCATCGCTACAGGCACGCCCTCAGGTGTCGCCCTGGGCATGAAAGAACCGAAGTTCATGAAGCCAGGAGACTGTGTCACGGTTGAAATTCCTGAAATAGGAAAATTAACCAATTATGTGGTTTGATTTTAAGTAGCTTAGGCAAAAAACTAATTAGTTGTAAGTTGGTGTCTATAGAGAAATCCTTTTCAAAACCGATCACTGTAGTTGAGCAGGCCGCGGATGAAGCCCCCTTGAGACTTTTTCTTTTTCTGGCTGCCGCAGACGGTATCGTAGTAGACGATGTTGGCGTAGAAATCTTCTTCGGTACTGTGGAGAATGGCGTAGGAGCCGTTGCTGCCGTCTCTCGGATTAGTCAGGCTGCCGGGGTTGATCAGATATATACCGCCAAGCTCCTCGCACATGGGCACGTGGGTGTGTCCGAAACAGGCTGCGATACAATCGTTTTCTTCTGCAAGATAGAGCAGGTTGTTGTAATCATATCCTGCGCCTTCCAAATGCCCGTGGGTGATGAGCAAGTTCCCCGCCGGGGTCTCTACGATTTCTCTGTCGGGACGAGAGGCGCCGTCGCAGTTTCCCTTTACGCTGACCATAGGAACACCCAGGGTATCCTCAAGGGTATGCGCATCCTTTTGATGATCGCCGCAGTGGATGATCAAATCGATATGATTCAGTTTTTCATAGATTTCATAGACCTTGTCCAAAAGTCCGTGGGTATCGCTCAATAACAAAATTTTCATTGTCGGCCTCCATAAATATTTTATTAATTATAGCACAAATTATGGGTTTTGTGTTAGAATTCAAGTATGGATAAGGGTACACGCAGAGAAAAAATGAAAATAGAATGGGTGACCATGAACATGCGCTTGTCAGGCAGTCTGATGAACGGAGAAAAGGCGGCCAGAATTGCGGGTGGGGAATATGTATTGGATGCCACCCTGGAGGAGCACCTGATGGTAACTCGTCTGATGGACGTGCTTCCTCTGATGGAAAGCCTTTTAGACTTGCAGGAAGAGCTTTCTGTGCAGACACTGGACAAGTTTTATCAAAAGATTTCCGGCGGAGAAGAAGGAGAGTACAGGAGAAGTACGCCCGTATTGTTCCACCTGAGTTATAATCCTGTTCTGCCGCCAGAAATCGAGGGTGAGCTGCAGAAGCTGCTGCATCGCCTTCACGATGGACGGCTGCAGGATCCTTTGGCGCGGGCAGTTCACGTCCACAATCACTTAATCAGGATCTATCCTTACGACCAATATAGCGAAGTCATCGCCAGAGCCGCCATGGAATACGAGCTTTTATACAGCGGGCAGACCATGGTCTCATTGACACTGACAGAACGTGAATACAACGGTGCTTTGGCAGAGTTTTTGAAAAAGGGGACGGAGACTGTGATTTATGAGAACCTGCGCCTGAACAAGCTGATGCAGGACAGTCAAAATGACTGTTGAAGATGAAAAGACGAAAAAGAGAATTGGTCGCACTTGCCAATTCTCTTTTTACGATTTAAAATTATTCATTATTGAATTCCATTTTCCTTAGAAAGTACTTACGGCACCATTATAGAGTTTCAGTGTTACAGCACCCTCGTCTTTTCCGACTGATTTAACTTTTGTCAGAACATCGTCTGCCTTTACGTCTACTTCCTGACAAAGATAATCGATGACATGTTTGACACCTTCGTGATTTAACTCTTTTCCATTAACTGTGCTGACTTCACCGTTTTTCAGTCCTAATTCTAAATATGTCGGACAATCTACATGAATTGATTTTTGCATTTTCTGATCTCCCTTTGAATAAATATTTGAACGTTAAAATAATTATACGACTTTGTATGCAAAAGTCAAGGGGTTATTTATAAAAATTTGAAAAAATTTATGATTATACTAAAGGTAAATAATATGGTAAAAGTGACGTCTTTGTGGTAGTATAACATTAGAAAACGGTTGTTGTGCGGATAGACGATAGAGGTGTTTAGGTGAGAGAACGTTTTAAAAATGGATACGTAAAATTGGGAGTCACACTCTTTGCAGCAGGGGCGGCACTGATTGTGGTGTCAGAGATGGTCACCCATTTTGATGGATTGAGAGAAGATATTGATAGAGTGAATACGATCTTATCTCCTTTTATTTTCGGATTGGTCATGGCTTATCTGCTCTGCCCTGTGTATAATGCAGTGGTTCGCAGGTTGTATAAGCTGACCTGTGGGCGCTGGAAAACAAAGAAGGGTGCTCTGAAGTTCTGCCGCGTGGTGGCTACCATCATTTCACTGGTAGTCTTGATCGGTGTCGTGGGAGGACTTTTTGCTATGGTTCTGCCGGAAACGATCCGCAGCATTATCGGTCTGGTACAGGTCATGCCCGACCGACTTAACGATCTGATCAACTGGGCAGAGACCACTTTTACAGCGGAGAAATATCCTGAGGCGGCGGAAGCTTTCGAAAGTCTGGTGGCAAAGACGAGGGACAATTTTGTAGAGTGGACGCAGACCGAGTTTCTGCCAAAGCTTGGTATCTATATGACCCAGATTTCGCAGGGCGTCATCGTTACCCTCAAGACAGTATTGAATATCTTGATCGGCATCATCATCTGTGTATACTTTCTCAACAGCAAAGAGCTGTTCAAGGCGCAGACGAAAAAAATCATATCTGCGACGATGAATAAAGAGCGGTCTGATGCGGTTTTTGAATTTGCATATTTTACCAATAAAACTTTTGGCGGCTTTATCAACGGGAAACTGATCGACTCGGCGATTATCGGCGTTCTCTGTTTTATTTTGATGAGCGTCCTGAATCTGCCATATACGATATTGGTGAGCACAATCATCGGCGTGACGAATATTATCCCGTTCTTCGGTCCTTTTATCGGGGCAATTCCGTCAGCCATCATCATCTGTCTGGAAAGTCCCTTGCAGGCGATTTACTTTTTAATCATGGTTCTCGTTCTGCAGCAGTTTGATGGGAATATTCTCGGACCGAAGATTTTAGGCGGGACTACTGGTCTTGCCAGCTTCTGGGTGATGTTTGCAATCATCGTAGGAGGCGGGCTCTTTGGCTTTCTGGGAATGGTTCTGGGTGTACCGGTGTTTGCCGTGGTCTACTATTATTTCAGGAAGTTCATCAACAGGAGACTGGCTAAGAAAAATCTGCCCACATCGACGATTGAGTATGAGGATTTTAATAAATATGATATAAACAGGAAGGATGTATTGTAGATGGAGAGATTGCAAAATGTAGATATGAGAGAATTCACCTCTTTTAAAGCCGGGGGAAAGGCTCGCGAGATGGTGATTTTAGAAAGTGTAGAAGAACTCGCGGAAGTTCTGCAGGAAATTCATAGACTGCAGAAAAAATATATTGTTCTTGGCAATGGTTCTAATACCTTGATTAAGGATTCCGGATTTGACGGTGTTGTCGTCAAGTTGGGCGAAGCCTTTAACCGTGTCACTGTAGAGGGCGATAGACTGATTTGTGGTACGGGGGCACTGATGTCAGTGGTTGCGAAAGCGGCCTTGGCAGCGGATCTAACAGGCTTTGAATTTGCTAGTGGGATTCCGGGCAGCATCGGCGGGGCGATTTTTATGAATGCCGGCGCCTACGGCGGCGAGATGAAGGACATTGTAGAGAGCGTACGATTAGTGAGGAATGACGGCAGTAAAGTGGAAAGCATAAAGGCGGCAGACATGGAACTCTCCTATAGGCACAGTGTTTTGGAGGAGACCAGGGATGTGGCTGTGACGGTTACCTTAAAACTGAAGAAAGGAAACCACGACGAAATAGCTGCACAGATGGCGGATTTAACCAGACGCAGAAACGAAAAACAGCCGGTGCAGTATCCTAGCGCGGGCAGTTTCTTCAAGCGTCCGGAAGGATATTTTGCCGGGAAGCTGATTCAGGATGCCGGGCTCAAGGGGACATCTGTCGGAGGTGCGCAGGTTTCGGAGCTGCACAGCGGTTTTATCATCAACAGAGGCGGTGCTACCGCAACAGATATTATAGATTTGATGCATTTGGTACAGAATACTGTATATGATAAATTTGGGGTAAGACTGGAACCGGAGGTAAGAATTATTGGTGACGAAAGATAAATACAAGATGACCTTTGACTATCACACCCACACGACGTTTTCTCATGGCAAAGGATCTATTGAAGACAACGTGAAGGCTGCCATTGCGGCAGGCCTTACGGGTCTTGCTATTACAGATCATGGTCCCGGCCATCTGACCTATGGTGTAAAGCGCAGTGATTTTCCTGTGATGAGAGCGGAGATTGACAGACTGAAACCGCTCTATCCTCAGCTTTCCATCTATTTGGGCGTAGAAGCCAATGTCATTTCGACAGAGAACTATCTCGATGTGACAAAGGAAGAATTTGCAGACTTTGACTTTGTGCTGGGGGGTTATCACTACGGCATTCCTCACGGATACTGTGTGGGGAACTGGCTGGATGCCCACCATTTGTCACCGGATTTCTATGGAAAGAAACTGCTTGTAAAGAATACCGAGATGACCATCAAAGCGCTCTACGAGAACAATCTGAAAATCTTGACCCATCCGGGCGACAAGGGGCGTTTTGATATTGCTGCTATTGCCAAAGCCTGTGCGGAGACGGGAACGCTGATGGAAATCAGTACCTGGCATGCCCATCTGACGACGGAAGAAATCAAAATATCCGCTAAAACAGATGCGCAGTTTATCGTCAGCAGTGATGCCCACACGCCGGATCGGGTCGGCAGCTTTTGGGGCGGGGTCGAAAGAGCATTAGAAGCGGGATTGGATTTATCCCGCATTGTAAACATTGAGGAGATTTAGAATCTATGGAAAAGATGAAGGTAGTGATTGTTACTGGACTTTCTGGTGCAGGCAAAACCAATGCAGCAGATTGGTTTGAGGATCAGGGTTATTACTGTGTGGACAATATGCCGCCGGCTCTGATCAGGAACTTCATAGACCTGACCGTGTACTCCAACAAAAAAATCAACAAAGCCGCTTTTGTCGTCGATGTGCGGGGCGGCGAGTTTTTTACGGACCTCAGTGAGTGTTTAGACTATCTGGAGAAAAGTGAGGCTATCGAGTGCAAGGTATTATTTATCGAAGCCTCTGACGAGACTTTGATTAAACGATATAATGAAACCAGGCGGAATCATCCCCTTTCTGAAGGCTCCACAACCAGGGAGGTCATCGATAAGGAAAGGGACAAGCTGGCGGAGCTCCGCAGCAGAGCAAACTTTATTATAGACACCACCAATATGAAGGTGGCGGGATTTAAGCTGGAAATGGAGAAGCTCTTTGTGGGCATGGAACAAGAGAGCGCCTTTGCCATTAATGTCATCTCGTTTGGTTACAAAAACGGGATTCCGATGGAAACGGATATGATCTTTGATATGAGATTTATTCCCAACCCATATTACGTTCCCAGCCTGAAGAAACTGACGGGCAATAATAAAAAAGTCTTTCAATATGTGATGAAATATGACATTTCGCAGACCTTTGCGTCTCAGCTGCGAGTGATGATTAACACCATCGTGCCCTGTTACGTCAAAGAGGGAAAATACCATCTGAATATCGCTTTTGGCTGTACAGGCGGACAGCATCGTTCTGTGACCATGGCAAACAAGATGGCCGAAGTCTTTGAGGAAGACGGCTACAGAGTCACCCTTGAACACCGTGACCTTTAATGGTATAATGTCCTTTATAGAGGTATGCGTAGAGGTGCGCAAGAAAAGGTCATAATTAATGAAAAGTTAAATAAAAGGAGAAGACCAATGGACAAATTAATCATCAGTGCTTGTATTTGCGGAGCAGAGGTTACAAAAGAGCAGAATCCTAATGTTCCTTATACTGTAGAGGAAATCGTCAGAGAAGCGAAGTCTGCCTATGATGCAGGCGCAGCCTTGATTCATCTTCACGTAAGATGGGATGACGGCACACCGACCCAGAGCAAGGAAAGATTCCAAGAATGTGTTGATGCAATCAGAAAAGAGTGCCCAGACGTAATTATCCAGCCTTCCACTGGCGGCGCTGTAGGCATGACAGACCTAGAAAGATTAGAGTCAACAGACATCACGCCGACTCCGGAGATGGCAACCCTCGATTGTGGAACTTGCAACTTCGGTGGAGACGAGATTTTCACAAATACAGACACTACAATTGAAAACTTTGCTAGAATCATGAAAGAAAAGGGCATCAAGCCAGAGCTGGAAGTATTCGACAAGGGCATGATCGATACAGCGCTGAAAGTAGCGGACAGAAAAGGACTTTTAGTTCATCCGATGCACTTCGACTTTGTATTGGGCGTTCAGATGACTGCCACGATCAGAGACCTGGTGTTCATGGCTGAGTCCATTCCTGCTGGTTCCACTTGGACTGCGACTGGTCTTGGTAAGAATGCATGGCATATTGCTGCTGCGACAATCAGCTTGGGCGGACATGTCAGAGTTGGTTTTGAAGACAACCTTTATATGGAAAAGGGTGTTCTTGCAGAGAGCAACGGACAGATGGTAGCGAAGGCAGTTGAAATTGCGAAACTGCTCGGTAGAGAAATCGCAACACCAGACGAAGCGAGAGAAATCCTCAGCCTGCCGCCAAGAAAATAATTGAATACATAGTGACCTAACAGGGAGCCCACGCACATCTGACTACAGTACCAGACGCACGTGGGCTCCTTTTCTATACTTATATTTCTTTATCATTACATAAAATCATACTCACAACTGTCTGCATGTCAAGATAAAGTTAAAAATGCGAAGGGTGGGCGACTGACAGTATCGGCAACACCCGCCAACTAGAACAGGAAATATTGACTTTTGTTCTGCAGCTCATTAAAATGGAAGAAGACGCAAATCATGATATTGGTTACAGAAAGGAGTCGTCTTATGGACTTAACAAATATAATCGAGAACACTTGTGCCGAAGTGGTTGAAATCTACCGCCATCTCCACATGCATCCGGAATTATCGGAACAGGAAAAAGAGACTGCAGATTACATCTGTCAGACTCTCGATGCTCACAATATCCCGTACCAACGAAATATTGCGGGCCACGGCATTAGTGCCCTGGTCAAAGGCAGCGGCTCTGGCTGCATCGGCATTCGGGCAGATATCGACGCTCTGGCAATCAGCGAGACGACGGAGGTCCCTTACGCTTCAGTAAATCCTGGCGTTATGCACGCCTGCGGTCACGATATGCATGCGGCGATTTTGCTGGGGACGGGAATTGTACTCAGTGAAATTGCAGACCAGCTGCCAGGCAGTGTCAAACTGATCTTTCAGCCGGCAGAGGAAACTACAGGCGGCGCTCATCAGATGATTGAAGCAGGCGTTTTACAGCAGCCAGATGTATCGGCTATGATCGGTCTTCACGTTGATCCCGCCTTTGAAACAGGTTCTATCATCATGCGAAAAGGGGCGATGAATGCGGCGGTGAATGATTTTACAATGCAGATAAAAGGTCAGCAGTGCCACGGCGCTCAGCCGGAAAGAGGTATTGATCCCATCGTCGTGGCTGCCGATATGATTATGACTTTACAGACGGTGGCAACCCGCTTTACGGCGGCTACCAACCCGGTGGTGGTATCTATCGGCAGCATTCACGGTGGAAGCGGCTGCAATATTATCCCGGGTGAGGTGACCATGCAGGGAACGCTCCGTGCTGTCAGCAAGGAAACGCTTACGGCAATCCAGAAACGCGTTGAACAAATCGCTGCCGGCACGGCCGCTACGTATGGCGCTTCTGTAGAATTTTCTTGGATGGAAACCCCTTTCCCTCCACTGATCAATGATGACAAGGTGATAGATATCGTTGAACAGGCTGCGAAGGATGTGCAATTTGTCGTCCATCCTATGCCAGAGACCAGTATGGGGGCCGATGACTTTGCTTTTTTCACAGAAGCCGTGCCGGGGGCTTATTTTAATCTCGGCTGTGCGCCAAAAGGAACCAAGCTGTCGCCGCTTCACAATGGAAATTTCATCGGTGATGAAAAGGCGCTTTCTGCCGGTATGAAGATTGAACTCCAGACAGTGCTGGCCTTGTTAGACAAATATAGTAATGTGTAGATTGTACAACAAACGAACATCTGTCATAACCAGATTTGTGTTCAGCCGCTTTGACTTGGGACGTAACCGTAGTGCCTTTTTCTGATGAGAAAAAAACACGCCACAATCAACCCCAGTGCCTCTGCAACGGGTACGGCAATCCAGATACCGATCTCACCGAGGACATTAGGTAAAATGAGAATTGCCCCTACGATAAAGACAAAGGTTCTGGAAAAGGATATCACTGCGGAGGTTTTGCCGTCGGAGAAGGCAGTGAACATAGCGGAGGCGAAGATGCCCAGACCCATGATGATAAACGCTAGAGAATACAAAGAAAATCCGTGAAGCGTAATATCAAAGACGCGGCTGTCTGGAGATGTAAAAATCACTAATGACTTGGACACTGTCAGATGTATGAGTACATTTGACAGTGCCGTACTGATGATCAAAAAGAGGATGCTGCTTTTAAAGATTTCCTGCAGCTGTCTCTGATCTCTGTTTCCGTATTTATAACTGATGATTGGAGCGATTCCATTGGAATAGCCAAAATACAGCGCAGTAAAAATATACTGGAAATACAGGATGATTGTGATTGAGGCAACGCCGTCCTCGCCATAGAACTGCAGGAACGTGTAGTTGAACAAAAAGGTGGTCGCCGCGTTAGCCAGGTTGGTCACCATTTCTGAAGAACCATTTGTGCATGAACGAAGCAGCACTTTTGCATCAAACCGGGGTTTGACGAAGTGCAGCGGACTACTTTTGGCAGTACAGAAAAAGAGCAGCCCCGAGAGGGCGGGGATACAATAGCCCAGTCCTGTAGCCGTCGCAGCACCAGCGATTCCCATGTCCAGAACTGCCATAAAGAAATAGTCCAGCAAAATGTTCACTGCGCCGGCTGCCAGTGTCAAGATCAGGCCCAGCGTCGGCTTTCCGGCTGTAACCAGAAAGGTCTGAAACGCTGTCTGTAGAAAGAAGGCCGGTGCAAAGGCAAACAGGATTCGGGCATAGGTGACGCACGGCTGCGCCTGCAGAGGACTTGCCCCTAACAATACAACGATGTCCTCAACAAACAGAGTGCCCAAAACAGCAACGCCGATTCCGATTAAGATTTCTATGGAGATGAGAAAACTCATATTTTGCTGCGCTTCCCGCAGCTTTCCTTCACCCAGCTTTCTGGCGATGATGGCACTGCCCCCTGTGGCAATCATTATGGCGGCAGCCATTTCAAAACTGATGGCAGGATAGACCATGTTTGCGGCCGAGAGAGCAGTCGTACCCAGCAGGCGCGCGATAAATATTCCATCGACGATGATATACATGGACAGGCTGACCATCATGATCACATTGGGAACTGCAAAGGAAAGCAGAGAGGCAAAGGTGTATTGTTTAGCCAGTGTGTGGTCCATTTTCTAACTCCTCCTTTAATAATTCATAGTAGTCGGCATTGCATCTGATCAACTGCTCCCTCTGTTTTTCTCCTAATTTTTCCATGGCCGCTTCTTCCATCCTATGAAGGGGAGCCAAGATGGAATCTGCAAATGCTTGGCCGCTTTCAGTAAAGGATAGGCGGCGTTCCCGCTTGTTCTCTTTACTGGTTGTTATGGCGATATACCCTTTTTTCTCAAAGTCCAGCAAGATTCCATGCACGGTCTGTTTTGGCAAAGCCCACCAGGCACAGATTTGCTTTTGTGTGCATGTCGTATAGTCGTCTAAGGTATAAAGGACGACGAGAGCATTGTAGTTTAAATCGTGTTTCTTTGCCCACGTCCTGTATAAATCCAGTGTTCCGCTCAGTGCGGCGTTCACCTGTTTAATTTGGTCACGAATATTCATAGTGTCCTCCTTTAGATAAAATAGTACGGATTCGTACCATTTGTAGTATAGTACGGATTCGTACTATTTGTCAAGGTGTTTTTTTGAACAGGACTAGAGACACTGCCTGTTGTTTTTACTTTGATTTTCACGTATACTAGAAGTGAGTTACGAGAGGAGTTGGAGAGATGTCATTTGCGACGGAGACAAAAAACGAACTGGCCAGAGTGGAGCCGGAAAAAAAGTGCTGCCAGCTGGCAGAAATTTCGGGCTTTTTGAGGGTTTCAGGCAGCCTGCGACTGGCAGGAGGCGGCAAGTTCAAAATTGTTATCACGACAGAAAATCCGGCCGTGGCCAGACATTATAAAAAGCTGATTAAAGAGTATTTTCAGGTAGATACGGAGCTGGAGATCGGGGAGGGGGCAGGGCCGAAGAAGGGGCGAGCCTACCTTTTGACCATAGATCCTGACATGAGGAGTGAACAGATTCTCAGGGAGGCAGGAATACTCCTCGTAAGAGAGGGTAACAACTATATCTCTGACGGTATTTACAGTGACTTGATCAAGACCAAGTGTTGCCGAAAATCTTATCTCAGAGGTATTTTCATGGGGTCGGGAAGCATCAGCGATCCAGAAAAGAGCTATCATCTGGAGATTGTCTGCGGCAGCAGGAATCTGGCCAATGATTTGAAAAAGATGATTAACACCTTTGTGGATTTGTCGGCCAAAATCGTAGAACGCAAAAACCATTATGTCGTATATATGAAGAATTCGGAATATATCTGCGATACCTTGGCTATCATGGGTGCACATTCCCAGATGCTGGAGCTAGAAAACGTAAAAATAAAAAAAGAACTTGTCAACGAGACGGTGAGAATCACCAATTGTGACAATGCCAATACAGACAGGACGTTAGATGCCTCACAGAGACAGCTGGAGAGCATCAAAAAGATTCAAGAACGGAAAGGTCTCGGATGCCTGCCGGAAAAGCTGCGGGCTGTCGCAGAGCTGCGCCTGGAATATCCAGAAGCCAGTTTGGTGCAGCTGGCAGAGATGATGGACCCTCCGATGAAAAAGTCTGGAATCAACAACCGCTTTCGAAAAATCCAAGAGATTGCAGAAAAGCTATAGAAGACCAGGAAGCAAATGGGGTGCAGCGAAGGTGACCTTATGAACGCAGAAAAAAACAAGATACAATTTTATAAACCCCTCATAACCGTGATTTTTATGGTGATCGTGATGTTTACGTCCATGGTATATTATCAGGCTGATCCGCAGATACCGCTGATGTTTGGCTGTCTGGTTGCGGGCCTTGTAGCGGTTTGGATGGGTTTTACGTGGGAGAAGATATTAGAAGGCGCGTTGAAAGGCATCAGCCAATCGCTGGAAGCGATTTTGATCCTGCTGCTCATCGGTGTCCTTGTCGGCGTATGGATTGCCTGCGGCACGGTGCCGGCAATGATTTATTATGGATTGAAGATGATATCTGCCAGGTATTTTTTGCCTACTGCCATGATGATCTGTGTCATTGTGGCGTTCGCTATAGGCTCTTGGGGAACCATAGGCACGGTAGGCCTGGCCTTTATGGGCATGGGAACAGCGCTGCATATTTCGGCACCTGTGGTGGCGGGCTGCATCGTATCAGGCGCCTATATGGGCGAGGTGATTTCTCCGCTGTCCGATGCCACAAATCTGACCGCCGCTGTAGTGGGTGAGAACGTCTTTCAGATTGTACGCAGGATGGCAAAGCCAGCTATCATCGCCTTCGGCATAACGATGGTCTGCTATTTTGTCATTGGCAGACAGTATACAGGTGGAACAGAAACGCAGCTGGGCAGTGATATCGGATCTCTGCTTGACAGTATCAAGGGACAATTCTCTATTTCACCCTTTGAACTGCTGCCGATGGCCTTGATGGCAGCGTGCATCTTACTGAAGTTTCCCGCCATACCATCCATGCTTGCAGGCATCTTGTGCGGTCTGCTTGAGGCGCTCTTTCTGCAGCAGATAGAAATCAGTCAAATATTGAACGTCAGCTATAATGGATTCATCTGTGAAAGCGGGGATCCTTTGGTAGACGACCTGCTTTCGGCAGGGGGCATGAACGAAATGCTCTATTCCATTTCAATTATCATCATCGCTATGAGTTTTGGCGGTATCATGCAGCATACGGAACAAATTGAGACCTTGCTCAATCCTCTGATCAGAAGGATTCAATCAAAGGGGAGTCTGACCCTGGTCACGGTCTTGTCCTGCATCAGCATGAATGTGATTTTGCCGGATCAATACCTGGGGATTTCGCTGCCGGGACAGATGTATGAAAAAACATACGCAGATAGAAATATCGACCGATCCGATTTGGCGATGACGCTGCTGGGCGGAGGCGCAGTAACTTCACCCTTGGTACCATGGAATACGTGCGGTATCTACGTGATGACAATTCTAAGTGTTCCGGCGGTTTCCTACGGACCCTATGCTTTCTACAGTATCCTCCTGCCGTTGACAGTGATTGTCTTGGGCTATATACATAAGAAACACTAATACTCTGAAAAATTATACACGAGTATGAAATTGACCAAAAATTACACAATGTGAGCACGGTGCAACAAATTTATGCACCGTGCTTTTTTTGATTATTTATCTGTGCTCTCTGTCGCGTTACAATCTCTTACAGTAGTTAGTTAGAAGGGAGAGACGACAATATGGACAGATTTTCTGCGGCAGTAGTCAAACATAGAAAAATCATTTTGATCGTATGCGTCTTGCTGCTGGTACCATCAGTATTCGGTATGCTGGGCACTAGGATCAATTACGATATGCTAACATATCTGCCGAAAAACTTAGATACGGTGAAAGGTCAAGATATCCTGATGGACGATTACGGGAAAGGTGCATTTTCGATTATCGTCGTCCAGGATAAGACGCCGGCAGAAACAGCGGCAATCAAAAACAAAATTGAAAAGGTAGATCATGTGGATTCAGTCATCTGGTACAACACCTTGCTGAGCACTGATGTGCCGATGGAAATCATTCCTGACAAGTATTACGAGGCATTTAATAAAGATGGAGGAACTTTGATGGCGGTGTTCTTTGATTCCTCCACTTCAGCGGATGAGACGATTGAGGCGATCGGAGAAATCAGACAGCTGTCTGGCAATGACTCCTATGTGACAGGGATGTCGGCCTTGGTCAAGGATCTGAAAGACCTCTGTGAACAAGAGGAGCCACATTACGTAGGTCTGGCGGTCATCTGTGCAGTCATTGCTATGATGATTCTGTTGGACTCCTGGATGATTCCGGTCATCTTCCTGGCCAGCATCGGTATGGCCATCATGTACAACCTGGGAACGAATATTTTCTTAGGTGAAATTTCCTACATTACAAAGGCGCTGTCGGCGGTATTGCAGCTGGCAGTCACCATGGATTATTCCATCTTCTTGTGGCACAGCTTTGAAGAAGAGCAGGCGATACAAGGAGATAAAGAACTGGCAATGGCAACCGCCATTAAACATACCATCAGTTCCGTCATCGGAAGTTCCGTTACTACCATCGCCGGATTTATTGCACTCTGTTTCATGAGTTTTACCTTAGGCAAGGATCTAGGGATAGTCATGGCAAAGGGAGTCGTCTTCGGCGTCATCGGATGCGTGACCACGCTGCCGGCACTGATTTTGGTCTTCGATAACATCATTGAAAAGACGAGACACCGGTCTATCATACCGGACATGAAGAAGCTTTCCCGGTTCGTGGTGAAGAAGAGTCCGATTTTTATAGCAATTTTTCTGATCATATTAGGACCTGCGATTTACGGTTATAACAATACAAACATATATTATGACATGGCAGGGGCGCTGCCGAAGGATATGAACTATGTCGTATCCAACAACAAGCTGATGGATCAGTTTGACGTAGGCAACGCGCATATGCTCCTGGTCGATAAAAATATGAACAAAGCCGACGTTCAGGCGATGGTCGGTGAACTGGAAGAGGTCAAAGGCGTCAAAGCTGCTTTAGCTATGGACTCTTTGGTGGGAACGCAGATACCTGATGAGATCTTCCCAGATGAGGTAAAGTCAACTCTGAAGAGTGGCAAATATCAGTTGATGCTGGTGATGAGCGAATACAGGACGGCCAGCAAAGAAGTGAACAGGCAGATTACAGCCATGAATAAAATCGTCAAGTCTTATGATGACGAGGGTATGGTTATCGGTGAAGCGGCCTGCACCAAGGACTTGATGAAGACGACGAATCGCGACTTCGCCATCGTCAGCGCGATATCCATAGTATTGATCTTCATCATCATCGCCCTGGTATTGAAGTCAGGCAGCTTACCGGTAATCCTGGTTGCGACCATTTACTTTGCAATCTTCATCAACCTGGGTCTGCCATATTACACAGGTACCTGGCTGCCGTTTATCGCACCGATCTGTCTGTCGACCATACAATTAGGCGCGACAGTGGATTATGCGATTTTGATGACCACCAGATACAAGAGAGAAAGACTGGCTGGATGTGGTCGGGACGAAGCGGTCATTACGGCGCTTTCCACCTCGATTCCGTCGGTCGTCGTCAGCGCTCTGGGCTTCTTCGCAGCGACCTTTGGCGTCTCCGTCTACTCTGAACTGGATATCATCAGCTCCATGTGCAGCCTGATGGCCAGAGGTGCTTTCGTCAGCATGCTGGCAGTCATTTTCATTCTGCCGGCATTCTTGAAACTATTTGATGGACTGATCATCAAAACGACAGGTGGCCTGAGAGGAGCATTTAAAACTAAAAAAGTGAAGAGAGAAGAGGTAATAGAGGCATGAAAAAATATATGAAGGGTGATAAGAAATTGAAAGCGCTTGTGCTGACCTTAATTGTGGCTTTGATCGCATTGGGCGGCGTCAGCATTACGTCCTTTGCTGATCAGGGCGCAAAGTCAAAGGATGTGAACGATGGGATTAAGACCACATCGAAGACGGCGGCAAACGACGAGACCGTGTATCTGCTCACTGATGCAGACGGCAGAGAACATCAGAGGATTGTCAGTGAAAAGGGCACACTCCACTATGACGGTTATGAAAATGACAATTTGCCCGTGACGATGAAAATCAGTTATACCCTGGACGGTAAAGCAATCACACCGGAAAATTTGGCCGGCAAAGACGGCCGCGTGGTGATGCACATCAATTACACCAACCATCAGAAGTCCGGCAGTGTCTATGTTCCGTTCATGGCCGTGACAGGGATGATTTTAGATAATGAATATTTTTCCAATATAAAAGTTATTAACGGCAAGACGGTAGATGATGGAAATCGGAACATCGTCGTAGGTTACAGTTTCCCTGGCATGCAGGAAAGCCTGGGGCTTTCAAAGAGTCAGCTGGATGTGCCGGAAAGCATTACGGTTTCAGCAGATGTGAAAAATTTCCAAATCGAAACCATCTATACATTTCTGACCAGTGACGTTTTCGCTGAGATGAACATCGACCAAAATGCAGACCTTTCTGACCTGAGCGGACAGCTGGATAAACTGAAGGACGGCGCCAGCGAGCTGATCAAAGGCACCACGCAGCTGTATGACGGCACGCAGAAGCTGCAGGACGGGGCAAAGAAATTGACAGCTGGCACAGATACGCTGAAGACAGGAACAGAAGATTTATATGCGGGAACAAAAGATTTGAAAAGCGGTGCGGCAAAACTGACAACTGGAACGAATAATTTAAAGACAGGCGCAGATACTCTATATAACGGCACCACGCAGCTGAAGACAGGCGCTTCTGATTTGTCAAATGGTCTGACGCAGATTTCTGCAAGCAGCGCATCCATCAACAACGGTGCAAAGCAGGTAGTTGAAAGCGTGCTGCAGACAGCCAGCAGCAGTCTGCAGGCGGCAGGAATGAATGTCACACTGACGACAGAGAATTATGCACAGGTTCTGAATCAGGCTATTGCAGCCAGCCAGGGGGATATGGCAAAACAGCTGACCGGTTTAAAGGCTGAAATCGACAACGTGATGACGTTTTATAAAGGAGTATTGACATATACAGCGGGAGTTGACTCTGCAGCCCAGGGCGCAAAACAGCTTCCCGGCAGTGTAGACGCACTGGCAGCCGGCGCCAAGCAGATCTCTGACGGTGCCAGCGCTTTAAAGACCGGGCAGACGCAGCTGGCAGCCGGTATTGACAAATTGAACGGCGGTGCAGAGCAGCTGTTTGAAGGCACAAGTCAACTGCGCAGTAAGGAAAATGAACTGGTCAGTGGAATCAACCAATTGAATGCAGGTGCGAAAAAGCTTTCAGAAGGGGTAGACCAGATGGCAAAAGAAGGCCTCGCAAAGTTAGCGAAGCTATCGGATGGCGATCTTGCAGGCGTATTTGACAAAATCAACGCGCTGGAAAACGCAGCGAAGAGTTACAAAGCATTTGGCAGCAAAGGAAATTATGACACCGTGAAATTCATCTTTAAAGCAGATGCAATTTCTCCCAAATAATACTAACTAGCTGAGAGGAGACGGGCGGCTAAACCCGTCTCCTTTTGCATATAATACATGATATCTTAGACAAAGAGAGACACATATGAAATATAATTGTATAACTATGATATTGAATTCTAGGGTATCAAAAGTATACAGTATTAGTCTCGTTAACTTTTAAACTATGATTGTTTAGCAGAATAAATTGGGGTATAATTACCATGAGGAAAATTTTAATTTTTCTCAAAATTCGGACGGGAGGTGAAGAAACAGTGTTTGTTGAAGAACTTACAAAGATAAAAGAAAGTGAAAACTACGCTGACGAGCTTCAGAGAAAGGCAAAAGCAGATTCAAAGCAGGCTTTGGCAGAAGCGAGAACCAAGGCAGACAAAATTGCCACAGATGCCGAGAACCGTGCAAAGGACATTTACGATTCTTTGATGAAAGAGGGGCAGGCGAAATCAGATGAGCAGTATCGTTTGTTTTTAGAAAAGACGAAAAATGAATGCGAAGCTATGATTGAAAAAGCTAAAAACAATGAAAATAAGGCTATTGAATTCATTGCAGAAAGGATTGTGAGGTCAAGTGTCAATAATTAAAATGAAAAAAGTGGCTGTCATAGGCCTTGACACTGTGAAAGAAGAACTCATATCAGAATTGATGGAAGCTGGCGTGATACAGATTACGGACCAGGGACAGAGGATTACAGAAGAGGAGACATGGAAAGACCTGGGGGTAAAGGACGGGGATGACAACAAAGTGACTTCTCTGGATGCCGAAATCAATCGGGTGTCTCTGGCACTGGAGACACTGGAAAAATACAGTGTGGAAAAGAGTCCGCTGTTCAAGACGAGAAGAGCCATGAAAAAGGCTGAATTCGCGAAGACGCTGGAAGGACGGGAAAAAATTTATGGTGACATAGATTATATTCTCGGTCTCAACGATCAGATTCACAAACTGCGGGAACTGGTGAACAAGAAGAACGCAGATCTGAGCGCGATCAATCCGTGGGTCATTTACGATCTGCCTTTAGAGATTGATGAGACCAGGTACACAAATATCAACCTGGGCGTCGTTCCATCAACTGTAGATGTGGGGAAACTTACGGAACGTGTCAGCGAAGGCCGGCAGGCAGTCGAGCTGCGTGAGATCGATCGGGACAGGGATTTGATCTATCTGATTGTCATCACTATGAAGGACGATCAGGAAGAGGTGATGACCATCCTCAAACAGTATGGTTATACGCCGACACCGTTCAAGGACTTTGTCGGTACCGCGGCCGTAAACCGGGAGCGGATTATCAAAGAAATTGAGGAAACAGAAGCCCGCTGCAGCCAGGTAGAAAAAGAAATCAGCACTCTGTACAAGTTAAAATATGGTATTGAGTGCGTGTACGATCAGATGGTCATCGAAAGAGACCGGGAGAGGGTCAAAGGCAGGCTGCTCAAGACCAAACGTACTTTCAACCTGGAAGGATGGGTACCTGAACCGGCCATGGAGGTCGTGGACAAGATACTCGACCGCAACCAGTGCTGTTTTGCCTACAGGGACCCGCAAGACGGCGACGAGGTGCCGGTACTGACTCAGAACAACAGCGTGGTCTACCCATTTGAATCCATCACGGAGATGTATTCTCTGCCGGATTACAGAGGTGTGGATCCGACCAAATATTTTGCATTCTTTTACGCCATGTTCTTTGGCATCATGCTCAGTGATGCAGGATATGGAATCGTCATCGCCCTGGCATGTTTCATCGTGCTGCGGAAGTTCGCACTGGAAGGCATGACTTATAAGATGATCAAAATGTTCTTCTATTGCGGGTTATCCACCATACTTTGGGGTGCCTTATTCGGCGGTTGGTTCGGAGACTTCTTCCAGGTGGCTGCAAGAGTCATCTTCGGCAAGGAGATTACCATACCGGCTCTGTGGTTCAATCCGATTGAAGATCCGACCAGACTCTTAATCTGGTCTCTCGTATTCGGTGTCATCCACATCTTCTTGGGTATGGCCATCAAAGCGGGTATGCTGATTAAAGATGGCAAATGGCTTGATGCTGTCTTCGACGTCTTCTCCTGGTATTTAGTCATACTGGGTGCGGCCATGTGGCTGGGCGGAAGTTCCATATCAGAAGCCCTGGTAAAGCCGGGCATGTTTATGGCTATCGCGGGAGCGGCGATTCTGCTGCTGACCGGTGGAAGAAACAAAAAAGGCTTCGGAAAAGTCATCGGAGGCTTCAGTTCTCTATATGATATTACAAGTTATCTGTCGGATATCCTATCCTATGCCAGACTGCTGGCTCTGGGCCTTGCAACGGGTGTTATCGCTCAGGTAGTAAACCTGATGGGTTCCCTTGCAGGAGGAGGTGTTTTCGGTGCACTGGTACTGCTTTTTGCATTTGTAGTAGGCCACACCTTTAACCTGGCTATCAACGCATTGGGCGCATTCGTGCATTCGAGCAGATTGCAATATATCGAATTCTTTGGCAAGTTCTATGAGGACGGCGGCGAGGAATTCGAACCATTTAGAAAAAATACAAAATATGTCAGACTGACAAATGACACAGACGGAGGTAAAAAATGATTACTGGAAATGTTATGGCACTGATAGGTGCAGCAGTTGCAGCTTTAGCTGGTATAGGAAGTGCGATGGGTGTTGGAATCGCAGGTCAGGCAGCGGCCGGCGTTTTAGCGGAGGACCCGAAGAAGTTCGGTAAGACTCTGATTCTGCAGGCTCTGCCAGGAACGCAGGGCATCTACGGCCTGCTGATGGCCTTCCTGATCTTCGTAAAGATCGGCCTGTTTGGCGGCAACATGATAGAATTGACCATGACGCAGGGCTTATATATCTTTGCATCTGGTCTGCCAATCGGCTTAGTAGGAATCTGGTCCGCTATTTCACAGGGAAAAACTGCTGCTGCTGGTATCATGCTGATGGGCAAGAGACCAGATCAGATGGTAAAAGGAATCATATATGCGGCAATGGTTGAGACTTATGCGATTTTCGCACTGCTGGTTTCAATTTTGATGCTGTTCAACCTGGGACTGTAATGAAGGAGCAAAACAATGAGCATAGAGAAGATTACATCAAAGATCGTCAGTGACGCAGAAAGCACAGCACAGGTCACCTTGGACGAAGCGAAAGCTGAGTGTGATGCAATCCTTGCCAGAGCAGACTCCGAAGCAGAAAAAGTTCTCAAAGAGGCCCAGGAGCGCGGTCAGAGTGAGAAAGAAAAATTGATCAGCAGAAGAAAGGCAGTGGCCGACATCGATGGAAGGAAGATCATTCTGGAAGAAAAGCAGAAGCTGATCGCAGAATGTTTTGATGAGGCCATCGAACGAATTTCCTCTATGAAAAAAGAGGAATACGTCACTTTTCTCGTTGGGCTGGTGAAAAAGACCGGCGAAACCGAAGGGCAGCTCATCCTGAACGAGAGGGATGCCGCGTCTGTGGGGACGGATTTGGTCAACGTATTATCAAAGGAGCTTGCAGACAGCAAGATTACATTATCAAAAGAGACGAAGAACATCAAAGGCGGATTTTTACTGAAAAAAGGCTCCATATATATTAACGGAACCGTAGAGGCCCTCGTCGAAGAGGCGAAGGAAGATCTGGTAGGAGAAGTTGCCGCCCAGTTGTTCCAGTAAGGAGATAGAGTCTATGGCAAAGCGTAAAACAGAAGAATACACCTTTGCAGATGCATATATAGGAAGTTTCACAAGGAACCTGATGAATTGGCAGGACATGATGAGACTGGCCTCGTGCAAAGATTTGGACGCCGCAGAAGCAGTTCTGCAGGAGTTTGGATACGGCGAAGCCAAAGAACTTCACGAGGGCGATGTGGAAGCTTTTATCAGAAGGGAGCAGAACAAACACTTTAATCTGATCTACGATACCCTTCCGGATAGAAAAGAGCTGGCGCTCTGTCTGTTTCCTTATGACTATCATAATGTCAAAGTCTGTCTGAAGTCAGAGTTTCTCGGCATTACGCCAGACGATACTTATCTGGTTTCCACAGGGGATATCGACTGGATGAAGGTGGTGGCCATGGTCAGGGACAGAAACTACATGTTTATGCCTGTCAATATGAAGCATGCCATCATCGAAGCGACAGACCTCTTCGGCAGAGGGGGCGATCCTCAGGAGATTGATATCATCTTGGATAAGGCATGCTATAAGGATATGCTGAAAGCGGCAGAAGAGACGGGCGAGGACTTCCTGATCGGAATTGTAAAACTTCAGATAGACATTCTTAATTTGAAGACGTTTGTCAGGCTGAGACAGATCGAAAAACCTTGGTCTTTTTTCCAGAAGGTATTTTTGGAAGGAGGCAATATCAGTGAACAATTCTTTATAGCAAGCTATGAGGAACCCTTTGCACAGATTGCAGATAAGCTGGCTGTCTATGGGCTGAAAGAGGCCATGGCAGAAGGCGGCAAGGATATCAAAGAGACGGGAGATTTCAACCTCTTTGAGAAACTGTGTGACAACAAGATGATGGAATATAACAAGAAGGCCAAGTATGAAACCTTCGGCATTGTTCCTATCGCAGGATACTGGTATGCAAAGGAACTGGAAATTGATAATCTGAGGATTATCCTGACCGGGATTTTGATCGGTTCATCGGCGGAGCAAATCAGTGAAAGATTGAGGGAGCCATATGTATAAAATAGGTGTAATAGGCGAGAGGGACTCCGTCCTTGGCTTTAAAGCCGTGGGACTGGATGTGCACCCTTGCAGCCAAAGTGATGAAGCAAAGAAGATCCTTCACGAATTGGCAAAGGACGAATACGCGATTATCTATATCACGGAAGGTCTGGCTGCTGAGATGGAGAAGGATATCGATAAATACAAGGACTACAGACTTCCAGCGATTATTCCGATCCCCGGTAAAGAAGGGGCTTCGGGTACAGGGATGGACAGTGTCAGAAAGTCCGTCGAGCGTGCTGTGGGAGCAGACATACTATTTGGAGGTGAAAAGTAGATGAGTCAGGGAAAAATCGTTAAGGTATCAGGACCACTGGTCGTCGCATCTGGCATGGAAGACGCTGATATGTTCGACGTTGTGCGCGTAGGTGATCTTGGACTGATTGGCGAAATTATAGAAATGAGAGGCGACATGGCCTCCATCCAGGTATATGAGGAAACGGCCGGTATCGGACCCGGCGCTCCGGTCGTATCCACCGGTGCGCAGCTTTCTGTAGAGTTGGGACCTGGACTGATAGAAACCATGTACGATGGCATTCAGAGACCACTGGAAGCCATGAGAGCACAGGTTGGCTCCAATATCACAAGAGGTATCAACGTACCAGCTCTCGATAGAGAGAAGAAATGGAAATTTGAACCTGCTGTGAAAGCGGGAGACAGTGTGGAGGCCGGCGATATCATCGGTACGGTACAGGAAACTGTCGTAGTAGAGCAGAAAATCATGGTGCCTTATGGAATCAAGGGTACAATTGAAAACATCCAAGCAGGCGAATTTACCGTGGAAGAGGTGGTCTGCAGTGTAAAGAAAGAGGACGGATCCATAGCGGATCTGACCATGATGCAGAAATGGCCGGTCAGACGAGGCCGTCCGTATAAAGAGAAGTTAGTGCCTGAAATGCCGCTGATTACAGGACAGCGTGTCATCGATACTCTGTTTCCGATTGCAAAGGGCGGTGTAGCAGCCATTCCGGGACCTTTTGGTTCAGGAAAGACGGTGACCCAGCATCAGCTGGCAAAATGGGCAGACGCGGATATCGTGGTCTATATCGGCTGCGGTGAGCGTGGCAATGAGATGACCGACGTACTGATGGAATTCCCGGAACTGAAGGACCCTCGTTCTGGCGAGTCTCTGATGAAGAGGACCGTATTGATTGCCAATACCTCCGACATGCCAGTAGCTGCCCGTGAAGCGTCCATCTATACTGGTATTACAATTGCAGAATATTTCAGAGATATGGGTTATTCCGTCGCTTTGATGGCAGACTCTACCTCCAGATGGGCAGAAGCCCTGCGTGAGATGAGCGGCCGTCTGGAGGAGATGCCTGGTGAAGAAGGATATCCGGCCTATCTGGGTTCCAGACTGGCGCAGTTCTACGAAAGAGCAGGCCGTGTTGTTTCACTGGGAGCAAATGGAAGAGTAGGCGCACTGTCGGCGATCGGTGCCGTATCCCCTCCAGGAGGAGATATTTCCGAGCCGGTATCCCAGGCGACCCTTCGTATCGTAAAGGTGTTCTGGTGTTTGGACTCGTCTCTGGCATATAAGAGACATTTCCCAGCCATCAACTGGCTGCAGAGTTACTCTCTTTACATCGATAGACTGACCAAGTGGTATGAAGAGAACGTGAGCAAAGAATTTCCGCAGCTGCGCAGCCAGGCTTTGGTCCTGCTGCAGGAGGAAGCAGAATTGGACGAAATTGTACAGCTAGTCGGCGTGGACGCACTGTCCTTCGAAGACCGAATCAAGCTGGAGGCGTGCAAATCCATCCGTGAGGACTATCTGCATCAGAACTCTTTCCACGAAATCGATACCTATTCTTCACTGAATAAGCAGTTCAAGATGCTGAAGCTGATCATAGCCTACTACAATCTGGCAAAGGATGCCATCGGCAAAGGCGCTCCCTTTAACCAGGTGGCAGGTATGGCGGTGAGAGAGACCATCGGCAGATTTAAATATGTGGAAGAAGAAAAAATTGATACAGCATATGAAGAAACACTCGATGAAATGAAAAAGGAAATTGCAGATTTGATCAGTAAGGAGGCTGAGGACGATGATTAAGGAATATAAGACAATATCAGAAGTTGCAGGTCCTCTGATGCTTGTCAAAAATGTGGAAGGTGTCACTTACGACGAACTGGGAGAAATCATTCTCCCCAGTGGAGAGAAAAGGCTCTGCAAAGTCCTTGAGATAAACGGCAGCGATGCCCTGGTACAGCTCTTTGAGAGCTCCGCCGGCATCAACCTGAAAGAGAGCTCTGTCAAATTCTTAGGCAAAGGTACCCAGCTTGGCGTATCGCCGGAAATGCTGGGCAGAGTCTTTGACGGTATGGGAAGACCGATGGACGGAGGTCCGGACATCATCGCCGTGAAGAAGATGGATACCAACGGATTGCCGATGAACCCGGCAGCCAGAGACTATCCTGCTGAGTTTATCCAGACCGGCGTATCAGCCATCGACGGATTGAACACTTTGGTAAGAGGACAGAAGCTGCCGATTTTCTCTGGCTCCGGTCTGCCTCATGCGGAACTGGCGGCGCAGATCGCACGTCAGGCTAAGGTTATCGGCGGAGAAAGCAATTTTGCCGTCGTTTTCGCAGCGATCGGTATCACCTATGAAGAAGCGGATTTCTTTGCGTCGGACTTCAGACGCACAGGTGCCATCGACAGAACCGTCATGTTCATGAATCTGGCCAACGACCCGGCAGTAGAACGTATCGCAACGCCGCGTATGGCGCTGACTGCAGCAGAATATCTGGCCTTTGACCTGGGCATGCACGTTTTGGTCATTTTGACGGATATTACCAACTACGCAGAAGCACTCCGTGAAGTATCTGCTGCCCGTAAAGAAGTTCCGGGACGCCGCGGCTATCCTGGCTACCTTTATACAGACCTTGCGACCATGTATGAGAGAGCAGGCAGGAAGAGAGACACGGATGGTTCCATCACCATGATCCCGATTCTGACCATGCCGGAAGACGATAAGACCCATCCGATTCCTGACTTGACTGGATATATCACAGAAGGACAGATCATACTTTCTCGTGAACTGTTCAGAAAGGGCATCAAACCGCCAATTGACGTACTGCCTTCTCTATCCCGTCTAAAGGATAAGGGTATCGGCAAGGGCAAGACGAGAGAAGATCACGCTGACACTATGAATCAGCTTTTCGCAGCCTATGCCCGCGGTAAAGAGTGTCTGGAACTGATGACCATTCTCGGTGAGGCGGCGCTGACGGACATCGACCTGATGTACGCAAAATTCAGTCAGCAGTTCGAAAAGCAGTATGTAAATCAAGGCTATGAGACGGATCGAAGCATTGAAGATACATTGAACTTAGGATGGGAGCTGCTGAAGCTGCTTCCGAAGAGTGAACTCAAGAGAATCAGAGACGAGTATATCGAGAAATATTTAGGGTAGGTGAGTTTCTATGGCAGAAAGAATGAATGTAAATCCTACCAGGATGATGCTCACTTCGCTGAAAAAGCGTCTGAAGACGGCAACCCGCGGGCACAAGCTGATGAAGGATAAGCGCGACGAACTGATGAAGAACTTCCTGGAGCTGGCTAGAGAAAACGGCAGACTCCGACAGGAAGTGGAGAAACGTCTCGCTAAGGTCTACAAGAACTTCACCGTGGCCAGCGCCATCATGAGCCAGGAAGTCATGGAGGAATCTTTGATGTTCCCGAAGCAGGGTGTAATATTGGACGTCGGCAACAAAAACATCATGAGTGTAGACGTACCGGTCTTTACCTTTAAGACTACAGCAGAAGATCCGACCAACATTTTCCCCTATGGTTTTGCCCGTACATCTGGTGAACTGGATAACGCCATCTCCGAATTGGCTGACTTATTCCCGATGCTGCTGGATTTGGCCGCAAAGGAAAAAGAGACAGCGCTGCTGGCTGCGGAGCTGGAAAAGACCCGGCGCCGCGTCAACGCTTTGGAGTATGTCATGATTCCGCAGCTTGAGATGACCATCAAGTATATCACCATGAAACTGGATGAAAACGAGCGTGGGAATCAGACCAGGCTGATGAAGGTCAAAGACATGATGCTGAAAGAAGCAATCGAAGAAAAGCGAGAGCACGATGAAGAAGCGATGGAACGCTTCGCAAAATAATGTTCTAAAATACCTTGAAAGATTGAGAAGAGCTGCTTCGGTTGAAGCGGCTCTTTTTGCTCGCAATTCTAAAAAATCTCGAAGTTAGGAAAGTTTTTGCGAATTGTAAGTAAAAACTTTTGATAATTTTGGAGTTTTTTGGTATAATATTGGTAGAAAACAAGGAGGCGAGCCAGATGATCATCAGACCGCAATATATGAATATCCTGAAAACTTACCGTGATGTTCCGCTTGTTAAAATACTGGCGGGAATCAGGCGCTGCGGGAAATCTACAATCCTGGAAATGCTGCGGGACGATTTGTTGAACAGCGGCATTCCAGCAGACCATATTATCAGTATGCGTTATACCTCAGAAGATTTTGGAAGTGAAATGAATGACAAGGATATGTATCACGGTATCAAAGAACAGATGATAGATGACGGACGATACTATCTTCTGTTGGATGAAGTGCAGGAAATAGACGGGTGGGAAAAAGCCGTCAACAGTTTGCTTGAAAATGCCAATACTGATATTTATGTGACTGGTTCCAATTCCAAATTGATGTCGAGCGAAATTTCCACCTATTTAACGGGACGGTATATTTCCATTCCGATCTATACTTTGTCTTTTGCCGAATATCTGGAATTTAAAAATTCCGATTCTCGTTCCCCAAAAGAATTGTTAAATGAATATCTGCGATTGGGCGGTTTTCCAATCGTGGCACTCGGTAATTTTGATGAACGCGCGGCTTATCAAATTGTAGAGGGGATTTACAGTTCTGTAGTCACGAACGATATTATGAGACGGCATAATATTATGAACTTTGATTTGTTCAACCGCGTTGTAAAGTATATTGTTGAAAATGTAGGAAAGACTTTTTCAGCTAACGCCATTGCAAAGTTCTTAAAAAGCGAGGGGCGTTCATTGTCTGTTGAGGCGGTGTACAACTATTTGAGCTGGCTGGAGAAGGCGTTTGTTATTTATCGCTGCCAGAGATATGATTTACAGGGTAAATCTGTATTGAAAACGCAGGAAAAATTCTATCTTGCTGATTCTTCTCTTAAATACTGTATAATGGGCTTCAATCCGAAGTCAATTGCTGCTATGCTGGAAAACATCGTCTACTTTGAACTACGCCGCAGAGGTTATGATGTCTATGTCGGAAAAAATGAAACGAAAGAGATAGACTTTGTTGCAGTGCGGCGTGAGACGCGTCTTTATGTCCAGGTGTGCCGCAGGCTGCCGGAGGAATCCGATCGGGAGGTTGCCAATCTTCTTGAAATCAGAGACCACTATCCGAAATATGTGGTAACGCTGGACGAATTGGCCGCGGGTAATATCAACGGCGTTAAAATTGTTCATTTAGCGGATTTTCTGTTAAGTGATGAATACTAAAAGTTAGCTGTTGATCGATGACCTATTTCGCTGCAAAAATACTCCTGCAGGAGTATAGTACAGGTTGAGGATTTAATAGAAAAATGCGAATAAGCTGCGTTAGCAGCGCTGATAAAAAGAATGCAAGCCACCCTGCCCCTGAGCAGATAAAAATTATCTGTTCGGGGGTATTGTTTTGTTTGAACAATTGGCACATAAATTGCTTTATCTATTACCGTAAGGCATGAACAATCGAAAAGGAGAAGCGCAATGGAAAAGCAATTGATTGAAAATTATTTTGAACAACATAGGGAGGAATATCTGAAAGATTTAGCGAAGCTGATTGCCATCGACAGCAGGCGAGGTGAAGCAAGGCAGGGAATGCCATTTGGGGAAGGCCCGGCGAGGTCTTTAAAAACAGCACTGGATATTGCGGCGGGCTACGGATTATATACGGAGAACTGGGAAAACTATCTGGGAATTGTGCAGATAAATTGCGAGCAGAACCGAAATTTAGACATTTTAACGCATTTAGATGTCGTTCCGGCGTCGCCTTCAGATTGGAGGCAGACCGATCCCTTTGTGATGAAAATAGACAATGGGAAAGTGTACGGCAGAGGAGTGGCTGACGATAAGGGGCCTGCTCTTGCCGTAATCTATTCGCTAAGAGCGATTAAAGAGTTACGTCTGCCCTTGAAAGGGAATCCCTGTGTTTTTCTTGGCTGCGGTGAAGAAACTGGCTCTGAGGAACTGCACTACTATTTTGAAAGAACGGAGCCCGCAGAGATGACAATCAGCCCTGACGCATCTTTTCCTGTGATTAATATTGAAAAGGGCATCCTCGTAGCGGAAATACAAAGTGTTTACGATAGGGACGGGCGACTGCCGAGAATTCTTTCGATCAAAGGCGGCACCGCTTACAATACTGTCGCTGAGACTTGTAAAGCGATTATTACAGGAATTTCTGCAGTTGAAGTACAGCAGCAGATGGAAAATACAGAACAGAAGACAAGGGTCCGCTTTACATGTATTGCGTTAGACGGTGGCGAGACTGAAATTACAGCTATAGGGAAAGCGGCACATGCATCCATGCCTGAGGCGGGTAATAACGCCATCGCGGCGATGCTGGAGCTTTTGGCCAGCTTGCCGTTTTCCAAATTAAAGGGTTTTAAGCAGATCCAATATCTCAGCAGACTGTTTCCTCACGGTGATTATTACGGCAGGAGCGCAAGAATTTATATGGAGGACGAGAAATCGGGTGTAATTACAGTTTCTCCCAACCTAATTACCTATACGGAAACCAAGCTGAACTTAACGATTGATGCCAGACTTCCCATCTGCTTTACAGACGAGAAATTGAAGTCTTTTATAGAAGGAGTAGAGATGGAAGACCTGCATTACAGCGCCCAATGTGTGAGGCCGCATTATGTGGATGAGAAGGCCGGCTTTGTAGAGAAACTGCTCCATTGCTACGAAGAATATACAGGAGAGAAAGGATACTGTATCGCTGCAGGGGGATTAACCTATTGTCATGGCATTGATAACGCTGTCGCCTTTGGTTTTGCTGATGAAAGGGTGGATAATTTTATGCATGGCAGCGATGAATTTGCCCAGATTGACAGGCTTTTGACGGGTGGAAAAATCTATGCGTCAGCCATATTGAAGTTATGTAACTAGTACATAATCTATTTTGTAGAGGAAAGGCAGTTGGTAACATGTTAATCAGCAGGATCATGAGAACGAATGTTGATAAGAGAAGATTAGAGCACCATATCTATTCTTATCAGCTCGTGTCTGATATTGCTCTTGAGAGCATCCTCGATACAGAGCAATTAGAAGTATTGGATGAAAACGAAAAGAAAGTCGGTGAAATGAGGACGGCGGATTTGATTTATTTGATTGAATCCTCGCAAAAACTGAATTTGAGCGATATCTTAGACAAGCTGGACGACGGGGTGATTGTGGTAGACGCCGATGGCCGCATTTGCTTTGAAAACGAGGCATACAGCCGCATTGTCGGCGTGTCGGAACGAAAGACCATTGGACGGAACCTGCATGTCGTAGAACCAGATGCCATCCTCCTAAAGGTCTTGGAAACGGGGGAGCCGATTTACCGCAACCGGCAGCTGATTCACTCTGTAGGGAAGTTTGTCGCCATGCGGATTTATCCCATCGTAAAAAATGGAAAGATCAAGGGCGCTTATTCTATCTTTCAAGACGTCAGTGAGTTTGACAAGCTGAACCAGGAGTTTCACAGAATGGCGGGAATCGCTCGGGAGTATGGCAATCAGCTCAACGAAAAACAGTCCCTCAGCCATCTGAAAATCGTGCGCAGGAGCCCAGTCTATGATAAAGTGCTCGACAAAGCTCTGACCATTGCAAATACCGACGCTTCTGTACTGATCAGAGGGGAAAGCGGCGTCGGCAAGGAAGTCATCACCAGGCTGATTCACGAAAACAGTCATCGCAGCGGCAAACCGCTCATCACTGTAAACTGCGCAGCAATACCTGACAGCCTGATTGAGAGTGAACTTTTCGGCTATGAAGACGGCGCGTTTACGGGATCGCGAAAGGGTGGCAAGCTGGGCAAATTTGAGCTGGCCCATGAGGGGACGCTTTTTCTCGATGAAATCGGAGACATGCCCTATGCCATGCAGGCAAAGCTGCTCAGGGTGTTGCAGGAGGGGGAGATAGAGAGAGTTGGCGGCAGCAAGAGCATTTCCGTGGACGTGCGGATTATCGCGGCGACCAATCAGAACCTGGAAGAAATGATCAAAGCAAAGCAATTCAGACAGGATTTGTATTTTCGTCTCAACGTGGTCAGCATTACGGTGCCTCCACTGAGGGAACGAAAAGAGGATATTATTCCTCTGATTAATCACTTTCTGCAGAAAAACAATGAAAAGTACAAGAAACATATTTCAATCTCACCGGAAGCCTACCATCAATTTGAAGCGTATGAATGGCCGGGCAACGTGAGACAATTGCAGAATTACGTCGAGTCAATGGTCATCATGACGGATGAAGACGGTATTGCCAGGTCTATGCCGCTATATAAGAGTGAAAGCAGCCAGAATGCCTGCGAAGAGAGTCTGATTGATGACCTGAAAAACAGTTTTCTCCTTGAAGAGGTCTCCTTTGCAGAAGCAGTTAGACGTTATGAGCAGCGGTTGATCAGAGCCGCTGTCGAAAACTGTGGTGGGGATCGTGAAATGGCTATTCAAAAGCTGGGAATCAGCCGCAGAACTTTTTATAGAAAGCTACAAGAATAATCCCTTTCTTGCGCTTGAAGAAATGTGCCAAATATAACACTAGTGTCAAATATGGCAAACAGACGTGCCTAATTTGACACTAGTGTCTTTTTTGGCATTTTTAAATTGAGAAAATAGAAAGAAACCCTATGGAATTGACGGATAAAATCTGTTGGCATGGTTGTTGCTTTTAAATGATATATACAGAAAATAGTGAATGATTTGACTGAAAGGAGCTGTGAAATACTATGACGTTACAATTAACGCCGGAGCAACAGAACATACTGGACGGAAATGAGGGACCGGCTCGGAAATTAGCTATGGAAATCCTTATAAAGGTTGGAGAGGGATTTGGTGCGCAAAGACTGATCCCAATCCAAAGTGTGCATTTGGTATTGCACGCATACAAGAGCGCTTTTGATGCGGGCGTGGAAGCGGCAGAAAGAATTGCTGATATGGGCGGTAAGTTCACTGTTCCGACTACAATTGATCCTTACGGAATGGATGCGGAGGACTGGGAGGGTGCTAAAACTCCGAAAGAATACGCAGTCATGCAAAAAAGATTAGAAGCGGCGGTTAACCGATTGGGAGTCATACCTGTGTGGACCTGTACGCCGTATTACGGGTTCAATATGCCGATATTCGGGGAAAATGTGGCTTGGTCTGAATCCAGTGCGGTTGCCTTTGCCAATACAGTTCTCGGCGCCAGAACGAATAGACAAGCGGCCATAGTTGACATATGCTGCGGTATTTTGGGACTGGCTCCAGAAGTAGGCCTGCATCTTGCGGAAGAACGGCGAGGACAGGTATTGATTGACCTCAGAATGGATAGAGCGTTGCAGGCCTGGGAATATCCGGCTCTTGGATTCAGGCTGGGGCAACTCTTAGGAAACCGTATCGGAGTAGTAGTCGGTATGTTGGGAACCCCTGATACGGAAGAACTTAAGGCATTATGTGCGGCGGCAGCAGCTTCAGGGTCTGTAGCGCTTCTCCATATAGTGGGTATTACCCCAGAGGCGAGAACCCTGGAGGAAGCCTTTGGCGGGAACCATCCTGAGGAGACTATTACATTTACGAAAAAGGATTTACTGGAAACAAGAGAAAAGATGAACACCCATAAAGGGAAAAATGTTGATATCGTAGCTCTTGGGTGTCCACATTATACCATCAACGAAATTATTTCTGTGCAAAAGTTACTGAATGGCCGTAAAATCAGTGATAACGTCGCCTTGTGGATTTATGCAAATTCTGCCGCCATTGCTCTGGCAGAAAAAATGGGGATTCGTAAAGACCTTGAGAGCCTGGGGGTCACAATTAGAGCACAGACCTGCATGATCATATCGCCCATTGCGGAATGGGGATTCAAGGTGATGATGACGGACTCAGGCAAATGTGTGCATTATGGACCGATGGAATGTGGAACAGAAATGGTTTTTGGCAGTGTAGAGGAGTGTGTTGAATCAGCAGTTTGTGGATACGTCTGGACAAAGGAGGTATAAAAAATGAAAGTATATAAAGGCCGTACTGTTGTAGGCGGTATCGCTGTTCAAGGCGAAGCACTGGTATCAAAGATGCCCTTCGGATTCTTCGGCGGTGTTAATCCGAAAACTGGAGCTGTTATCGATGAGTGGCATGATTTATATGGTAAGAATATCAAAGATAAAATTCTAATCTATCCGCAGGGACGGGGATCGACGGTAGGCGCAGCGATTATTCTGGAGCTTGCCAGATGTGGTTGTGCACCGAAAGCGATTCTCTTTAATGATAGTGAAATTATCACAGCAACAGGAGGAATCCTTTCTGAAAAATTCTATAGCAGAGAAATTCCGATGATGGATCGATTTGAATGTGATGTCACAAAGCGCATAAAAACCGGCGATATAGTCAGGGTCAATCCACCGGAAGAAACGATAGAGGTTTTCTAATGAAGGAAGAAAATTTAAAGAAGGTAGTAGAATTGCGGCATCGCTTACATGCGCATCCTGAATTGTCTTACCAGGAATATTGGACGAAAGATACTTTGATGGAGTTTCTTAAAGTATATACAAACCTGACACTATACGACAAGGGAAAATATTTTTATGCAGTTTACAGAAGCGATAACCTGAACAAAAGAGCCGCAATCGCATTTCGAGCTGACATTGACGGATTGCCTATAGAAGACCAAATTGAGGAACCATACCGATCCAAATTCCCAGGAATTGGTCATAAATGCGGTCATGACGGACACGCGGCGGCCTTGTGTGGACTTGCTTTAGAAATCGACAGGATGAAACTGGACCGAGACGTGTATTTAATCTATCAGCATGCAGAGGAAACGGGACAGGGAGCGGCAGAGGCAAAAAGCTGTCTGCTTGAAAATGAGGATATTGTGGAGATTTACGCCTATCATAACCAGACTGAAAGTGAGACTGGCGAAATTACAATTAGCAAAGGATGTAGCAATTGTGCGTCGAAAGGCATGACGATTAAGATGACGGGCACACCCACACATGCCAGTCTGCCCGAAAAAGGGAAAAACCCGGTGTTTGCCTTTGCCAGACTTGTATCAAAACTTCCTCAGATAGCAGATGCTGGGCGATATAAAGGTATTGTTCTCTGCACGGTAGTGCAGCTGTCTGTAGGGGAATATGCCTTTGGTATCGCCGCAGATGCGGGTGTTTTACGTATGACTATTCGAGGTGAATATGAAGAGGAATTGAATCGAATGCAGTTAGAGATAATGGAAATTGCGAGAGAAGAGGCTGAAAAAGCGGGTGTAACCTGTCAATTCACCTTTGAAGACGAGTTCCCAGAAACAAGAAATGGAGAAAAATGTGCAGAGAAGGTGTTGAAGGCGGCAAAACTTCTCGGATATCGGACTGTTGAAAAAAAGGACGGACCTTATCGTGGCTCAGAGGATTTTGGTCACTTCTTGAAAATAAGGCCGGGAGCACTGTTCTTTGTCGGCAATGGGATCGACTGTCCATCGTTTCACACTGCCGCATACGATTTTAACGATGAGATTATTCCGTATGCAGTGGAATTATTTAAAAAATTGATTGTAATGGAGGGAGCAATAGATGAAGACGAGTAAATACAGCGGTTTCTATAACTTGAGTACAGCAGATCGTCTGGAAGAAGTGGCTGATTTTGCAGCGCTGACAGAGGGCGAGAAGGAGATGCTCCGCCGAGATGGTGCGCTGAGTCTGAAAGAAGCAGACCGGATGATTGAAAACGCCATCGGTATCATGCCGATTCCCTTGGGCGTCGCAGTGAATTTCTGCATCAATGGAAAAGACTACTTGATTCCCATGGCGACGGAGGAACCCTCTGTAATTGCCGCCGCCAGCAATATGGCGAGAATATGCAGAGGAAATGGGGGCTTTCAGACTTCCAATACAGGCGCCATGATGATCGCGCAGATACAAGCCGTGAATGTCAGCGACGTACATACCGCAAGGCTTAGGATTTTGGAGAACAGGAAGCGGCTGATAGAAATCGCCAATGCGAAGGACCCGTTCCTCATTCAGGTAGGCGGCGGTATGAAGGACCTGGAGGTAAGAGTTGTCGAAACAGCCCTTGGCAAGATGGTAGTCACCCATATCCTCGTCGATACAAAGGACGCCATGGGAGCCAATACCGTTAACACCATGGCTGAAGCGCTGGCACCTTTGATCGAGGAGCTGACGGGAGGGAAGGTTTATCTTCGGATTCTTTCCAATCTGGCCGACCAAAGACTTGCCCGGGCGAGAGTGGAAATCGACAAAGAGGAATTGGGCGGCGTGGCTGTCGTGGACGCGATCATCTCTGCCTATGCCTTTGCAGAAGCAGATCCATATAGAGCGGCGACTCATAACAAAGGCATTATGAACGGTATCGATGCAGTCGTCCTGGCTACGGGCAATGATACCAGAGCCATCGAATCCGGCGCCCACGCCTATGCGGCGAGAACGGGTCAGTACACGACGCTGACCACTTGGGAAAAAACGAAAAATGGCAATTTAGCAGGATGTATTGAATTGCCCATGGCGGTGGGCTTAGTCGGCGGTGCTACCAAAGTCCACCCGGTGGCAAAACTGGCTGTGAGAATTCTGGGCGTACAATCAGCCGTCGAGCTGGGTGAAGTGATTGCCTGCGTCGGGTTGGCACAGAACCTAGGCGCTATGAAAGCACTAGCTACAGAAGGAATACAGCGGGGACACATGTCGCTCCATGGGAAAAATGTAGCCGCCATGGCGGGTGTACCGCAGGATATGGCTGATGCAGTCATACAGCAAATGATCAGTGAGAAAGCCGTCCGCATCGATCGGGCGAAAGAAATCATGGAAGAACTCGAAGGCAAGACGAAATAAAGGCAGAAAGGATGTTGACCATGAAGAAAATAGATCATATTGAGATCCTGGACGTGACCTTGCGAGACGGGCTGCAGCATGAGGAAATCTTTGTTCCCACAGAGGCAAAACTGTACATTGCAAACCAGCTTATCGGCGCAGGATTTAAGCATATCGAGGTCGGAAGTTTTAGTCATGTGAAATACGTGCCCCAGTTCAGAGATATCGAGGATGTTTTGGAGAATTTGCCCAAACGGGACGACGTAGAATATACCGTTCTCGCTTTGAATACCAAAGCCTGCGAGCGTGTAGCAGTTGCTCTCGACAAGGGAGCGAAAATTGACCGCGTACTATGCGGACAGTTGGCGACCAGTGAAGCCTATGCGCGTAAGAATATGAATAGAACTCATGAAGAACTGTTCGCGGAAGCCAAGCGGAATGTGAAGCTTCTGCATAGCGTTGGCGTGAAGAAAGTCTTTGCCAACGTAGGCACCATATTCGGCTGTCCGGTACAGGGAGCAGTTCCTTTAAAAACCGCCTATGAATTCTGCGACAGGGTTTTTGACCTGGGCTTTGACGAAATTGAACACTCTGATACAGAAGGGACGGCGGCGCCGGATGCCGTTTATGAATACTTTACAAAGATATTTTCTTTATACCCGGATCGAAAAATGCACAGCTTCCATGTACACGACGTAAGAGGCATGGGGCTGGCTGCGTATTATGCGGCTATGGAGGCCGGTGTAACAGCCTTTGATTGTACCTTGGGCGGTATCGGCGGCCAGGTAGCCAACATCGTTGACAAAGTCCCCTGCAAGGGTACGGGAGACTATTATTATAACGACTGCCGCACAGGCCTGGTAGAAACCTGCGACTTCGCAGGAATGCTGGATATCATGAAAATTGACACTGGGATTGATACGGAAAAGACAATCAAAATATGCAACATGTTGGAGAAGATTTTGGGCAGAAGGCTAGACTCGTACCTGGCGGCTTTGGCGAGACAGATTATATAAAAGAAAGTAGAAATAGTTGTTGCAGAAATGATGATAACAAGGAGAGAATTATGAAAAAGAACTTTAAGAAGTTACTAGTAGTAGTAACGGCAGTGGCAATGCTGATTTCCTTATCTGCCTGCGGCGGAGGAGACAAGGACAGCGGCACAGAGACGAAAGGCAAGGACTCTGTAACCTTTAATATCGACTGGCCGGCGGCCATCGACCCTGGCGTGGGGAGCAAGTCGGCAGATACCATTGCCATGATCAATCTCTACGATAGTCTGACCTATCCCAACACGGACGGTTCGGTAGAGCCGCTTTTGGCAGAGAAGTGGGACGTCAATGACAGCAGTACAGAGTATACCTTCCATCTGAATAAAGACGCCAAGTTCCACAGCGGAAACCCGGTGAAGGCCAGCGACGTCAAGTTCAGTATGGACAGGCTGATCACCATGGGAGAGGGTTACGCCTATCTGTTTACAGATCTGCTGAAGTCCACAGAGGCAGTAGACGATCAGACTGTGAAATTCACTCTGAATTCGCCTTCGGGTACTTTTCCTAACATGCTGATCAGGCTTTATGTTCTGGAAGAGGATCTGGTCATGAAAAACCTGGATACCAGCAAAGACACGTATGGCGATAAGGGTGACTACGGGAAAAAGTGGCTGCAGACCAATGATGCCGGTTCTGGACCATATAAGGTGAAGGAGATGCGTACAGAGGATTCCCTGACCATGGAAAAGAGTGAGGATTACTGGCAGGGATGGGATCAGTATGCCGGCGCCCCGACCACTGCCGTGATGATGGGAAACTTGGACGGTACCACAGTCCGCACGATGATTACGAGAGATGAACTGGATTTGACGGATGATACGCAGACCAATGAGTCTCTGAAAGCTATGACGAAAGCCGACGGCGTTGAATTGGTCAGAACACAGACTGGCAACAATTTCAATATCGCGCTGAACACAAAATCAGCGCCGACTGACGACATCCATGTCAGAAAGGCCATGGCTTATGCCCTCGATTACGATCAGGTCTGTGAGAGCATCTACCCGGGCAGCACAAAGGCGACAGGACCGATTTTGGCAGGGATTGCCGGTTCCTTGGACACGAACCCATATGCCTATGATCTGGACAAGGCGAAAGCAGAATTGAAACAGTCGAAGTATTACGATGACCTGATCAGTGGAAAGAAAAAGATTACCCTGACCTATTGCTCTGAAGGGGGAGACAATCAAGAGAAGCTAGCGCTGCTGATGCAGTCGGGTCTTGATAAAATCGGCGTGACTTGCGAAATCGCAGGGAAACCCTTCGCAACGATGATGACCGATGCCGCTACTGTAGAAACCACACCAAACGCAGCGTTCGTAGTATTTGCCGGTCCTTATCTGGACGGCGGTGTGTTCTTGAAATCCAGATATCACTCTTCTTCCTGCGGTTCTTGGGAGCAGATGGAGTGGCTGCAAAGTGATAAAATCGACAAAGAAATCACCGATGCCATGGCAATTGCTGACGAAAAGGAGAGGACGGCTGCATATGAAAAGATTTCTGAGGAACTAATTGACCTATGTCCTACCATCTGGGTCGGCGATATTGCCTCTAGCTTTGCCTACAGATCAGACAATATCGTTAACCTTCCAGTAGCAGAAAAATTCGCATCAGGAAAGCCTTTCGTATATGCCGGCGGGTACTCTTACTATCTGAGAGAATTTGAAGTGAAAAAATAGTGGCTGTCTGCATCATCACACAGGACAGGGGAGATGCTCTCCTGTCCTGGGCAAAAAAATTACGAAGGAGGATTTATGACTATTAAAATGATAAAACGGATATTATCATACATCCTTGTGCTCTTTGGGTTATCGGTCTTGATCTTTGTCATCGTCAGGGTGATGCCCGGAGATACTGCACGCATGGCGCTGGGCGCCAGAGCACCCGAATCGGCGGTTGCCGCTTTGAGCCAGGAGATGCGCCTCGATCAGCCCATCGTCGTACAGTATGGTTATTGGCTAAAGGACATGGTAAGTGGAGATTTTGGCGAGTCCATCATTACCAAGCGTCCAGTATCGCAGGATATCATGAGTTACCTGCCGGCGACTGCGGAACTGGCCATTATCGCAGCGCTGCTGCTCATCATTTTCGGATTGATTCTCGGTGTCATTTCAACGAAGTATGCGGGCAAGTGGCAGGACGCGATCATCAGAGTTTCTTCCTATTTTGGAATTGTAGCGCCAGCCTTCTTATGGGCGGTGTTTGCCATGCTGATATTTGCTTATATCTTTCCGATACTGCCCATATCCGGTCGCATCAGCGCCGGGTTCAGTCCGCCGCCAACTGTGACAGGTATGTATGTTTTGGACTACATATTGGCAGGAGATATGGCGGGAGCCTGGGACGCGTTTAAGCATATCATCATGCCGTCAGTCGTCCTCTCTTTTGCCGGCATCAGTCAAGCCGCTAGAATTACCCGTTCCAGCATGATCGAGAATACGGAAAAGCCTTATGCATTTGCAGAGAGAGCTTATGGAATTCCCGAAAATAAGATTTTGTTCAAGTATCTGCTCAAGCCGTCGATGAATTCGACCATCACCACCATGTCTTTAGATATCGCAGGCATCTTTGGCAGCGCTTATCTGGTAGAACAGATTTTCGGCTTTCCGGGGCTTTCTAACTACGGACTGCAGGCGATGATGAACAAAGACGTATTCGCCGTTTCGGCGGTCATCATGGTGGACGGCCTGATTATACTGGTCTTCAACATCATCTCTGATATGGTCATACGCTGGCTTGATCCGCGGGCAAGACTATCGTAACCAGCAGAAAGGAGAACAAAACAATGAACAAGGAAAGTTACATCATCGATGTTTCCTCGGTAGATACGAGCAGGCTTCCAAAGAAAAATCACCTAGAAAACGCCAGGAAACTGTGGTATAAGTTCTCGCTCAACAAGGTTTCGGTTGCCGGACTTGCTATCATACTGATTATCTTATTCGTAGCAGTATTTTATGAATTCATAGCCCCCTATCCGGAAGACATCGGATCAGTGGTAAAATTCAATGAAGCCAATCAGGGACCGTCTCTTTCGCACCTGATGGGGACGGATACGACGGGCAGAGATATCTTCAGCCGTATCTGCTATGCTTTCCGCGGCGCATTTACCATGGGAATCGGTTGTCTGGCCGTCGTAGTGCCCCTGGGAGGAATCCTGGGATTAATTGCCGGCTACTTCAACGGCAAGTTTGTATCTAACTTCATCATGCGCCTGGCGGACGTATTTCTGGCGCTGCCTGCCTTGATCCTGGTCATGTGCGTATCGTCCATCATGAAACCGACTTTGATGAATGCGATGCTGGCGCTGTGTGTATCCTGGTGGCCTTGGTATACCAGGCTTGTAAATAACATCGTAGTTTCCTCGAGAAATGAAGTGTACATCAGGGCTGCAGAGGTGACCGGTGCCAGCAACGCCCATATTCTGTTCCGAGAGATATTACCCAATGCCCTGGGACCTGTGCTGACGAAGGTCACCTTGGACATGGGATGGGCAATCATGGCTGGAGCCACCCTGAGTTATCTTGGAATGGGAGAACAGCCGCCGACACCATCTCTTGGCGCAATGGTATCTGATGGCGTAGCCTACCTGCCGGATCAATGGTGGATGTCCATTTTCCCGGCCCTTGCCATCATGCTGATCGTACTGGGCTTCAACTTAGCAGGGGATGGAATCAAGGATATGCTCTCGGACAATGAATAGAGGAGGAAAGAAAATGGATACAAAGAATAAGGCGGATTTAATTGTGGATTTGAAAGATCTTTATGTCTCTTTCCGAACCTTCAAAGGCTACACGAAAGTTCTGAACGGAGTAAATCTCCACGTCAAGCGCCGCGAGAAAATCAGCATCGTCGGAGAGACCGGCTGCGGCAAGACGACAACAGTATACACCATCGCCCAGATTCTCGCCAGACAGGCCAGGGTGGACCAGGGAGAAGTGTACTTCCAAGGTGACAACGTGTTAGAAATGAACAAAAGAGACTTGAAGAAATTGAGAGAGAAAGGGATTTCCATCATCTTTCAAGATCCAATAGCCTCCTTGAACCCCGTGTTTACCGTGGGAAATCAGATGAAAGAAATCGTCAGCTATTCTGGTATCGAAGGGGCAAAAGATAAACGTGTGCAGACCGAAAGGACCATCGCTGCTTTGAAAGAGACCCAGCTCCCTGATCCCGAGCGGATCATGGACAGCTATCCCTTTCAGCTGTCAGGCGGTATGAGACAGAGGATCTGCATCGCTATGTCTCTTGCTACGCCAAGAGATTTGGTCATCGCCGACGAGCCGACGACAAACCTGGATGTAACCATACAGGATCAAGTGCTGAAGACTCTTAAACAAAGAGTGGAAGAGAAAGAGAGCTCCCTCATACTGATTACGCACTCCCTGGGGGTCGCCAGAATGATGGCGGATCGAATCTATGTGATGTATGCGGGCAACATGGTAGAGGTTGCAAAGTCCGAGGACTTGTTCTGCGAATACTTTCATCCTTATACCATCGGATTGATGGGCTGCGTGCCTAAACTCTCAGGAGGAGGCATTTCAACAGGTATACCTGGGCATCTTCCCAACTACATGGATCCGCCAAAGGGCTGCCGGTTTGCCCCCAGATGCCCTCATGCCACAGAACGGTGCAGGCAGTCACAGCCGCCGTTATTTGAAGTAAGACCGGAGCATTTTGTCGCGTGCTATCGGTTTGAGGAGGTGAAATAGGTGGAGAAGAAAAGCAATGAATATGTCCTGGAAGTGACGGATCTAAAGAAATATTTTCCTGTACGCGGCGAGAAAGAACAGTTTGTGAAAGCGATAGACGGCATAAACTTCAGACTGAAGGCAGGCGAAACTCTGGGCCTGGTAGGAGAATCGGGTTCCGGCAAGAGCACCACTGCCTACAATGTCATCGGTATGGAGGAGATGACAGGAGGGCAGGTTCTCTTTAAAGGTCAGGATATCAGCATGCCTCTGGCCAAACGTTCTCTGGAACTGAAGAAGGAAATTCAAATCGTCTTTCAAGATCCGGGGACGTCTTTAAACCCACAGCGAAATATCTATGACATCTTATCCCTGCCCTTGAAGGTGCACAAAGTCTGCGGGGCCGGTGAATATGTAAAGTATGTAGCGCGGCTGATGGATATTGTAGAACTGCCTTATGAATATATGTATAAATATCCGTCGACCCTCAGTGGCGGCGAGCGGCAGATGGTGGCCATCGCAAGAGCACTTGCGACAAATCCGTCCATGATGATTCTGGATGAGCCGACCAGCGCCTTGGACGTGTCAGTTCAAGCGAAGATTATCAATACTTTGTTGAAGCTGCAGAAGGAACTGAATCTGACCTATTTGTTCATCACCCACGATCTCAGCCTGATGCGCAATGTATCCAGCAGGGTAGCGATCATGTACTTAGGGAAGATTGCTGAAATCGCTCCGACGGAAAGCTTTTTTCAAAACCCGCAGCACCCGTATACGAAGATGCTGCTGTCATCGATTCCTGTCGTTACCGAAGCAGAGGAGGCGCTGAAACCCTCACAGGTTCACTCTGAAGGTGAAATACCTAGCCCGGTCAATGTGCCGCAAGGGTGCAGTTTCAATACCAGATGTCCCTTTACTATGGAAATCTGCAGAGAGGTAGATCCGCAAATGGTGACCTATGACACGGATCATACGGTCAGATGCCATCTGTGCAGACCGAAAATGGAGGAGTAGAGATGCACAAAAAATTTAGCTTAAAGAACGAACAAGATATCGAGGACCTTTTGAAGGGATGCGCCTTTTATGGTACTGGCGGCGGAGGGGAGGTCAGCGCCGGCAGGACATCACTTTTGGACTGCCTGTCCCAGAACCTGAATTTGGCATTGTTGGACCCTGACGATATCAAAGGGGATGCGTTATACTGCTGTCCATTTTTCATGGGCAGTATCGCGCCGAAAACGGCAGAATCCCTTAGGGAGATGGAAACGCTGGGCTACTTGGAGCGGCAGTATTTTCTAGAGGAAATTTTGATGGGTGCTGTGCGAACCTTAGAAGAGGTGACCGGGAAAACTGTTGAAGGACTCTTTATCGCGGAACCTGGCGGCTCTAACGCTGGATGCTGCATGGCGGCAGCCTACAAAATGGGTATTCCCGTTATCGACGGCGACCCTGCGGGCAGAGCGATTCCAGAGATGACTCAGGGGCTGCCTGCAATCCGCGGCATGGACTTTCTGCCAGCGGCTTACTTTGACGCCTGGGGGAACAAAAATGCAACCTTGCAGGCCACGAATACCAAAGCGGCGGAACGAATTGGAAAGTTCCTCAGTGAAGCGGCCTATGGAGAAATGGCGGAAGCTGCTTATCTGATGACGGGTAAAGAACTGAAAACCATCCTCGTACCGAGGACGTTGTCTAAGGCCTATCAGGTAGGCAGAGCCATGCGTGAGGCGGAAGATGTTTTGACCGCGGCGGCAGAGGCTGCCGACGGAAAAGTGGTGGGGCGCGGAGTCATTCAAAGGCTGGAGGCCAGAGATCAAGGCGGCTATTACTGGGGAACCTATGAGGTGCAGGGCGATGACGGCAGAATTTATAAGGTTTGGTTTAAAAATGAAAATCATATTCTCTGGATTGACAATCGACCGGCTGTGACAAGCCCCGACCTTATCTCCTTCATCGATTTGGATGAGAAAGAACCGTTGCTGAACTCTCATCTGGAAAATGGCCGGCATGTCGGCATCGTAGTCTCGCCGGCCTATGACTTTTACCATGAAGAAAAATCCATAGAATCTTTCGGACCGCGCTATTTTGGATTTGATTTTGATTATATCCCATTTGCAAAGGTACAGCTTTGAGGGAAAGAGAGGGTTAGATCATGAAGATTGATGGAAATGAAAAAGAAAAAGCGGCGCTAGCAGCTTTTGAGCAGAAGGATTTTGCTCTTGCGGTTCAGTTGGAGGAAGCATTTATCAAAGAACTGCGGCAGGCCATTGCAAAGGGCGAGGACTACTGCAGCTGTACCAGTCCCTGTGACAAGCATGGAAACTGTGTGGAGTGTGTAGCTGCCCATCGGGGGCACCAGAACCATCTTCCAGCTTGCTTTCGGGAGATAATCAATCAAAAGCTGTATGGGTTATCTGAACTGACTGAACATACCATCATCGGCAGAATCAAGGAAGAGCGGAAAAAGTAGTTATCTGATAACGTACTGATGATTGTAAAAAAGCCGATAAATAGTCAAAAGCTTCTCATAACAAACGGATGAAACTCTGTCTATTACTAAATCAGTTACGCAGGGCTGCTGATTTGACAATGATTCGGGCAACAAAATTGCTTTGTCCGCCGGATCTGGCATGAAAAAACGGAGGGGAATCGGATAAACCGGTATCCCCTCCGTTTTTCGTGTAGCCAAGTTATCATGTCGTGATCTTCTTGACTGCGCTGTAAGTGCCGTAGACCTTTTTCCCATTGACGGTGCGGTAGGCACGGATCTTGTAGTAGTAGGTGCGTCCCCGTTTCAGGTTCGTGCTGGTATAGCTCCTGCTGCTGCCTTTGGCATCGCGGACCAGGCGGAACTTCCCATTTCTAGCGGAGGCCCGGTAGATGCGGTAGCCCGTGGCCCCGCTGACGCCCTTCCAGCTGGCGGTGATCCTGCCCTTCCCGGCCCTGAGGGTGAAGGATGGGGCGGACGGCCGCGGCGTCACCTTTGCTGGGGCGGTGTAGGCGCTGTAGACCTTCCTCCCATCGACAGTGTGGTAGGCACGGACCTTGTAGTAGTAAACCTTTCCACAGGAGAGGCCGGTGTTGACGGTGGACGTCTTCTTGGTGGAGTAGCGCAGCCTGTAAGCGCCGTTTTTGGAGGTGGAGCGCCAGATCTGATACCCTTCGGCGCGGTCCGCCTTCTTCCAGGAGAGGGCGGCGGAGCGGTAGCTCTTTGAAGAGGCCGTCAGCTTCGCCGGTGCGTCCTGCACCGCCTCTGTCACGGTCAGGGTGAGGCCGGCCTTCGCGGTGCGCCCGTAGCCGTAGGTGACGGTGACGGCGGCGGTGTAGGTCCCCGGAGCAAGGCCTGTCTTCGGCGTGATGCGGTAGGTTGTGTTGGCGGTTCCGGGGGATACCTGGGGGCTTGCTGCCGCAGCGTCAACGAGGAAGTTCGTGCTGTCCGTCTCCACCCTGCTGATGGAAGCCGTGCCGTTGCCGGTGCAGCGGATGGTCAGCGGCAGGGACTGGGGGCTGTCGCCCTGCTGAAGGTCGGGGAATGCCAGGTCCTCCGCCGTCAGACTGTAGTAGATGGCAGGGGGCACGTAGGCGGACTCGACAGTGACGGCAGCCTTTCTGCCGCCCGCGTCGATGGTGAGGGCGCCTGTCTCGTCAGAGGCAGTGTGGAGGACGCCTGCTGCGTCGATTGTGGTGCCTGCCGAGGTGTTCCCAGACAGGGTGAAGGGCAGGACTGCATCCTGAACCTGGGTGCCGCCGCTTGTGCCTTCATAGACCGTGTCGGTGATGTCCATCTCTTTGACCAGGTCGCAGGCGGAACCCTGGGACAGGGACAGGGTGAGATTGCCCGTACCACTGTTGAACTGGCGCCAGCCGCGGTAGAATTCGGGGCTGCTAGGGGCGGAGAGTGCACCGATAATTTTAGAATTTATCGCTTTGCCGCTTGGATCACTGCCGAAGAGGACGAAGACGGAGGTGAGGCCGTCACAGCCAGTAAAAGGGTCAATCCCGGTGAATTTGACGCCATCCGGGATAGTGACGGAGGTGAGGCTGGAGCAACCCTGAAACGCAGCCTGCTCGATGGAGGTGACGCTGCCCGGGATAATGACGGAGGTGAGGTCAGAGCAGTCATAAAACGCGCTATTCCCGATGGAGGTGACACCATTCCCAATGATGACGGAGGTGAGGCTGGAGCAGCCAGAAAACGCACTCCTCCCGATGGATTTGACACTGTCCGGGATGATGACGGAGGTGAGGCTGGAGCAGCCAGAAAACGCAGAATCCCCGATGGAGGTGACACCATTCCCAATGATGACGGAGGTGAGGCTGGAACAGCCAGCAAACGCATCAGACACGATGGAGCTGACACTGTCCGGGATGGTGACGGATTTGAGGCCGTAGCAGCCCCTAAACGCACTCCTCCCGATGGAGCTGACACTGTCCGGGATGGTGACGGATTTGAGGCCGTAGCAGCCATTAAACGCGTTATTCCCGATGGAGTTGACGCTGTCCGGGATTTCGTAAGTGGCAGCGGATTTTCCGGCAGGATAGCAGACCAGGTTGGTATTGTTAAATAGGACACCATCAACGGTTGTATAAGCTGTATTGCCTGGAGCCACATCGATGGCAGCGAGGCTGGAGCAGCCATTAAACGCGTTATTTCCGATGGATTTGACGCCATTCCCGATGGTGACAGAGCTGAGACCGGAGCAGCCAGAAAACGCCTCTCCTCCGATGGAGTTGACGTTGTCCGGGATGATGACGGAAGTGAGGCTGGTGCAGTTCAAAAACGCATTCATCCCGATGGAGGTGACGCCATTTCCGATGGTCACAGAGCTGAGGCCGGAGCAGCCATTAAACGCGTTATTCCCGATGGAGTTGACGCTGTCCGGGATGATGATGGACCTGAGGCCGGTGCAGTTCAAAAAAGCCTGATCCCCGATGGAGCTGACGGTGTAGGTCGTACCGCTGTCGACATTCTTCACCTTATCAGTAATCGTGACGTTGCCGGAGATGTCCTTAGCTGCATTGCTGACCTCGACCGTAGGACTGTCAGGACTTTCTGCAGTGACCTTATACTCGATCTCACCAACGGTAAAAGTCTCACCGACAGTTGCCCAGGCTTCCTGCGGCAGCGAGGCGGCGGACATGGTGAGGACCATCAGGACTGCGGTCAGCAGGCTGACGGTGCGTTTTTTCTTGGAGATATGGGTGCTATACATAATTTTTCCCTCTCTTTCTGGATTGCAATCGTATTGCTGTCTATAGTTTACCAAATCGTGGGGGGGGGGCAAGGGTATTAGCACAAACCGTGTTTTATCGACTCAAACCGTATGCTGTGGCTGCACTGTGATACCATGACGATTCCTCTGCGGCGGCGATGTTCGCCTATCTGGAAGCGAGCGGCATATTCCATTGGATATCCACGCCGTCTTTTGCGGACATGTGTCTGGCAGATAGAAACTTTTGCGAAAAGCTGCTTCCGTCCATGGAGCTGTTTTTGTTCTGCGGGGAAAGTCTGGGTAAGGATTAATGAAGAAGTTTACAAATTTTTTAGGCAAGGTAAGGCAAGTGCTTAGCGAGGAATATGTCGTTTATACGATGCTCTTCCTCGCTTTGATGCTGATCGTGTATTTTTATCTGCTGCTCACAGGGCCAGCACAGACACCACAGTTCACCTATTCGGAATTTTGACTGAGCGTTTTTTGTACGGGGGCTGCCTCTTTAGTGAGGCAGCCCTTTTCGCGTCAAAAGCAGCATCTTTTCCAGATGGCATAGAGTCTGATATCCTCACGAATATCGCTGATCGTATCACCTGGCTGATAGAGAACACCGCAGCTGTTTGCAGCAGTGCTCCAGCCTATAAACCTGTAACAGCGCCTGGTCGGAGCCTGAATAGGAATCATCATACTTCCCCCTGATTGGACCGTGATTGGTTTTGGAATCAGACATGCCTTCGGGCAGCACCAACCGTCATTGGCCTTAAACGTTACAATATAATTGACTAAGACTGGAGCCAGAAGCACCTGGGTGTGATCCTCGCTGAGGCGGATTTCCCAGCCGTCAAAGCCTTCAGGCGGCTTGCGAAAGGCGTCTGCATCTGATTGGACGAGGGACGAATAGGGCGCTGAGACGATACCGACTACGATGGGATTCCCTTCTGGATTGGCGCTGATGTAGTCTGAGTTGTTCAGCTGAATGACAGAGCCAGCCTCTAAAGGACCCTCGATGCGGACTGCAGCCCGTTGCTCGGTGAGATAAAGACCGTTGGCAATATTTCTGACGCCGCTGGTATAGAGCAGCCCGTCGTTGTAGATGCCTGGCGCATATGCATCAGCGGAATTAGGCGCAGGACTGCCGATCAAAGCATCACCAATGATACGTGTTGTAGAGGTCTCGTCATTGTAGATGCCGCCGCCGATCTTTGCATGATTGCCGTAGATCGCTCCGCCGGTCCTGGTAAAAATGCCGCCGCCGCGATTCCAAAACCCTCCTCCTTGCTGAAGGGCAGTATTGTCGTGAATCCTTCCGCTCTCCATGACGACAGGCGCTCCTTCAGAAGCGCTGATGCCGCCGCCGTAGTCCTGGGCCGTGTTATAGGCAATTTCAACCTGCCCAGCCAGGTGCACACTGCCTTGAAAGGTGCAGATACCGCCGCCTCTGACTGCGGCTCGATTAGCAGATACTTGCACCTGATCTATGAGCATCAGCCTTCCGGCTATACTGTTGAAGTAAATCCCACCGCCATTTCGTCCCTCTGAGGCATTTTCTGTGATGAGGGTGTTTCCGCGCAGGACCAGGCTGCTGCCCGTACCACCAGCCCAAATGCCGCCGCCGTTGCTATTTTGGGCGGTGTTGCCTGAAATAGTGCAGTCCGTCAAAGAACCTTCGAGAAGACCGTAGCTTGCAGTCAGTCTGATGCCGCCACCCTCGGCTCCTGCCGTGTTTTCTGCAATGGTGTCGCCGCTGAATTCCAGGCGGCTGCTGGCAGCATCGCTGAGATTGGCATAATAGATGCCGCCGCCGGAATTACCTCCTGCGTTTTGAGAAATGGTGTTTCCCTGAAAAATCAACTCTGCTGCTTCACTGCTGCTGAGCAGCAGCCCGCCTCCGTTGGTGGCGGCCGTGTTGGCGTTGATGATGTTACTGCGGGCGTCAAAGTGAAATCCGCCGGAACCTCCCCATAGTGCCATGGCACCGCCTTGCAGAGCTGCAGTATTGGCACTGATTATCGAATTTTCGAGGGTCAGGGTAAAAGGAATGCTGGAAGCGCGATTCTGCATCCAGATACCACCTCCAGAGCCGGAGATTTCATCGACAGCTTTATTGCCCTTGATTTCTGTATTGACGATGCTGACCGCGGCTCCAGCATCAGCCAGAAAATAGAGTCCGCCTCCTGTCCCTGCGATGTTATCTGAGACCTGGACGCCCAGGAGGTCGAGATTCACCTGGCCTACTGAAGCTGTGACGATGATGCCGCCGCCATTTTGCGAGGCGGTATTTTGACTTATCACAACCTGGGGTTGAATCTGTAATTGATCGCCGTCACTGGCGCCGAAGAAGTAGAGTCCGCCGCCGTTAAGGGCCTGGTTGCCTGAAATGGACACACCATCGGCGATCATTAGTCTGGCGAGGGGGCCGTGGTTGCGGAAGCCAGAAAAATAGAGTCCGCCGCCGTTACCGGTAACACTATTATTGGTAATCTGCGCCTTTCCGTCAATGGTCACTGAGATTCCGGTGCTTTCATCGTAGGAGCGCAGATAGACGCCGCCGCCGTTGGGCGCAGTGTTGCCTGCAATCAAAGCGTCATCTGTAATGATGATGCTGTCGTCAGGATGTCTGGATGCAAACATGATGCCGCCGCCGTTGGATGCGGAGTAACAGCCGGTGATGGCGGCATTGCCTTTCATGACCAGAGTGTTGCTGTAACTGGTACTGCCAGAAAGATAGACGCCGCCGCCTTCCCGAAAAGCGTTGTTGTTCTGCAGGACCGACCCGTCACCGAGGATCAGGCTGCCTCCAGTGACAAAGAGCAGAGAACGGTTGGTTTCGTTGTCGATGGGGTGAGCTGCGCTGTCTCCATCGATGACGATGTTCTCCAAGGTGAGACTGCCTCCGGCAACTCTGATGAGATAACTGAAATAACTGCCGCCGCGGGTCAGTGTAAAAGTGCTGCCGGCGGCAGATCTGATGGTGACAGTATAGGTGATTTGAACCTGAGATGTAAAGGAAAAATCAGAAGTGATTTCGATTAGAGATTCCCGCTGGGACAGTGCCCTGCGAAAATCGGATTCATTCGAGACCTGTATCATTTTACGCTCCATTCTGCCGTTGACGCTGACGGCTGCAATTAGAAACACGGTGTGCGTCTTTTACCGAATTGTTCGTGTATGTAGGATAAAAGAAGAAAATGACAGAGGTATTCCTTTATCATATTCCGTTTTTCAGTTTGCGGTTCCTATGGGAGTATGATAAAATAAAATGCAGTTTAATGGAATGGAGATGACAGAAGTGAAAGATAAAGAATTGGCGAAAGAGATAGAAGAAATCCTCGAAGACAACAGGCAAATGCCGGAAAGGGTCAACGCCAGACTGAATCTGCAATTGGTGGACTGCAGCAGAGAAGAGGGATTCACCGAGTTTGCCTTTGATGTAGAGGAATGGTGCCTGAACCCTTATAACGGAGTTCATGGCGGCATCATCTGCACCCTTTTTGATACGGGTCTGGGTATCGGCGCAGTGGCGATTACACAGAAAATGGTCTCTACCACAGACATTGCGGTCAGCTACCTGAGACCGATGAATGGCAGCCGCTATATCATCCGGGCAGAGTATACCCAGGTGGGGAGAAGGATGGTACGCAGCACGGGCAAAGCGATCGATGCAGAAACCGGCGTGGTCTGCGCCACGTCTATGGCCAGCTTCGTGCTGACCGAGTCGAGAAAAAAGGGACTGCAGGTATAAATATTTTTGAATAGGTCTTCACAAAAACGGTCAATGGGTTTACGATAGAAAAAACTCATTGACCGTTTCGGTTATGCACGGAGGCAAATATGAACGAAAAGTTTTGGGCACTGTCAAAGGAGAAGCAGGACCGCATTATCAACTCAGGGCTAGAGGTATTCGCCAGAAATGAATACAAGAAGGCACCCATGTCTGAAATCGCCAGTGCGGCTGGGATTTCAAAGTCACTGCTCTTTCACTATTTTCACAACAAAAAGGAACTGTTTATTTTCTTATATGACTACGCCATCACCTTCCAGCTGCGGAAATTGAGAGAGACGGGCATCATGGAGGAAACGGACTTCATGGAAATGTTCAGAAAATCCATTCACGTCAAGTGCCAGGTGGCGAGGGAATATACCTATATGAATCAATTCCTCATCAGGGCCTACTTTGAGGATGAGCCGGAAATTCTAGACGCACTGGGGCCAAAGCTGACAGGGCTCATTGACGAGAGTTCAGAGAAGCTGCTGGATATCATCGACAAGTCTAAGTTTAAGGAAGAATCAGATGCGGCCATGCTGCTGAAAATCAGCATATGGATTGGAGAAGGTTATATGCTGCATCAGATGAGAGAAAAGAACCGGAATATCGACCAGTGGGAAACTGATTTCCTGGAAGTGATTGCGTTTTGGAAGAAGAACCATTATTTGGAGGAGAATAAATGAGTGTAATTGAAGTGAGCCGTCTGATAAAGGACTACGGCAGCGGCAAAGGCATCTTTGATGTCAATCTCGATGTGGAACAGGGAGAGATCTTTGGTTTCCTGGGACCGAACGGGGCGGGAAAAACCACGACCATCAGAAACCTGCTGGGATTTATCAAACCAGACGACGGACACGTAAAGATCAACGGTTTAGATTGTTTTGCCGAGGCAGAAAGGATTCACCAGAGTCTGGGTTATCTGGCAGGAGAATTGGCTTTCCTGGACGATCTTTCGGGGAAGCAGATGATTCAGTTCATCGCAGAGATGAAAGGCGTTCGCAGTCAAAATCGAATCGATGAATTGATGGAGCGCTTTGGTCTCAACCCGCAGGGGAAGATTAAGAAGATGTCCAAGGGCATGAAACAGAAGATCGGCATCGTCTGCGCTTTTATGAATGACCCAGATACCATCATTTTAGATGAGCCGACGAGCGGATTGGACCCTCTGATGCAGAATGAGTTCGTAGAACTTCTGCTAGAGGAAAAGAAGAAGGGGAAGACGATTTTCATGTCGTCTCACATCTTTGAAGAGGTAGAGCGGACCTGCGACAGGACGGCGATCATCAAAGATGGAAAAATCGTCACCATAGAAGACATGGCATCTCTGAAGGCGAAGAAGCAGAAATCCTTTGTCATCACTTTTGCTAATGAGGAAGAACGGAAGCGCTTTCAGAAGGAACCTTTTGAGATATCGAGGGCAGAGAGAAACACAGCCACCGTACTGCTATCTGGCGGCGTCGATGGGCTGCTTAAGACTCTGGCGGGCTACGGCGTGGGGGATCTTGACGTGAAAGCGTCATCTCTGGAAGAAATCTTTCTGCGCTATTATGGAGAGGAGGCGGCAAAATGATTTCAACACCGCTGTTAAAGAGAAACCTGTGGTCGGGTTTTAAGCTGATGATTCCTTTTATCGCCATCATGGCCATGTACAGCATGATCATCATCTGGATGTATGACCCTGAATTGAGTAAATCTTTGGACCAGTTTCAGGAAATCATGCCGGAAATGATGGCCGCTGTAGGCATGACAGGCAGCACAGGGACTTTGATCGAGTTCATTCACACCTACCTTTACGGTTTCATCATGCTGTTTATTCCCATCATCTATGTGATCATGCTGGCAAACAAATTCATCATGAGATATGTGGATAATGGGTCCATCGCCTGCATTTTGGCCACGGCCAATTCAAGAAAGAAGGTCATTTTGACCCAGATGTTGTCCATGTCCCTGCTCATCGTCCTGCTTATCGTGATTTCCGCAGCTATCGGCTGCATCAGCAGTGCGGTCATGTTTCCTGGTGATTTGGATGTTACGAAGTACCTGCAGCTCAATGGAGCTGTCATGCTCTTTGACCTTGCTGTCAGCGGAATCTGCCTCTTTGCGGCCTGCTTCTTTAACGAGACCAGATGGTATCTGGCTGTAGGAGCGGGGCTGCCCCTCGTCTTCTACGTCATTCAGATGATGGCCAACATGGGCGATAAATTGGAGAACCTGAAATATGCGACAATTTTTACCCTGATGCCAGGGCAGGACATCCTGGACGGCACTGGAAACGTAATATTGAACTGCATTCTGATGGCGGCAATCTGGTTGGTGCTTTATGTAATTGGCGGTTTCGTCTTCACGAGAAAGGATTTATCCGTATAATACGAGAAACGGGCGATCTGTACGGCTGGAATGCCGTTTACCTTTTGCATGCAGATTCGGTTCTGACCGCAGACAGTCTTCGCGCACAGAGACAAAAGAGAGTCTTCCAGAAAATGGAGGCTCTCTTCTCTTTTTTTGCCTAGGTTTTTTTTGAAAAGCGCTTGTTTATTAGATTACAAAATATTACAATGGTAGACAAGGGAAATGACTTGCAGTGTGAAGGAGAGTAAGAAATGTCTAATCGGGAAGAAAACTTGTTTTCAAACGCTTTTCTGTTTGAAATCGTAGAGCAGCTCAATGCCAATGTCTATATTACAGATATTGAGTCCGACAACATCGTCTATATGAACGATACGATGAAGAAAGACTTTGATCTGGATCGGCCGGAGGGAAAACCCTGCTGGCAGGTACTGCAGGAAAATATGGCAGAACGGTGTGAATTTTGCAGGATCGGCGATCTGCAGGAGAATCCCAGCAAAAGTTGTCTTTGGGTGGAAGAGAATACAAAGACTGGAAAGGTCTATCAAAATTACGACCGTTTGATTGAAAGTGGGGACAAGACTTACTTTGTACAGTGCTCGTCAGACGTAACGGAGTTCACGAAAGTGTCGAGAACTGCGCGTACTGACGAGTTGACAAGCATGTTGAACAGACGCGCGGGCAAGGAAAAGCTCGCTGAACTGATAGAAGAGGCAAAGGCCAACGCAAAGATTGTCACAGTCGTTTTGTGTGACGTCAATCAACTGAAAAAAATCAACGACATGTACGGACATCTGGAAGGAGATCGCCTTTTGCGGTATTTTTCTGCCGTGATGCGTCAGAATATCAGCAAACGAGATCTGGTATTCCGCCTCAGTGGAGATGAATTTGTCCTCGCTTTTTATAATCGAGATGCCAAAGAAGCTGAGAAAAAAGTACAGTGGATCATGAAACAGCTAAAGGAAGAAAAAAACAATTTCTCCGTTTACTATGAGGTCTCCTTCAGTTACGGTCTCATGGAGATCTACCCGGAAGATCAGTATATCCTTTCGGACATCATCTCCCGCGCCGATGAGTACATGTATATACAGAAGAGAGACTATCATATTCAACAGGCGAAGGCTGCGCTGCAGAAAGCAGCAGAAAAGAAAGAAATTCTCGATTTCGAATACGACAAGGACCGCCTCTATGATGCGTTGTCCGCCAGCGTGGACGATTATGTATTTGTGGGTAATATGAAGACAGGCACTTTTCGTTATCCGCCGGCTATGGTTGAAGAATTTGGCCTGCCCGGCGAAATAGTGGAAAATGCAGCCGCCCTTTGGAGCGAATTGATTCACCCTCATGATGAAAGAGGATTTTTGGAAAGCAATCAGGAGATTGCTGATGGAAGAGTTGACTATCACGATATAGAATATCGGGCCAAAAACAAAAAAGGAGAGTGGATCTGGCTCAGGTGCAGGGGCAGGATGATTACAAACCAAGAAGGCGAGCCTTATCTGTTTGCAGGCATGATTACCAACCAGGGCAAAAAAGATAAGACGGACCACATGACGGGTCTTTACAATAAATATGAATTTGAAGGGGCGATCAAGGAGTTCCTTGTCAATGAAACTGCAGACAAAATGGGCATCATGGTACTGAACCTGGATTCCTTCAAGAACATCAACGACCTTTATGACCAGTCCTTTGGTGATGAAATACTGCGCATCACGGCACAGAAGATTCAGTCCATGCTGCCGGTAGAAGCCCGGCTCTATCGTCTGGATGGGGACCAGTTCGGCATCTTCATGCCTGGCAGCGACGAAAATGAAGGACTGGCTGTCTTTGGGCGGATACAGAGGATGTTCTATAAACAGCAGGAGCATAACGGAAGGAAATATTACTGCACGATGTCAGCAGGATATGTTTCTTATCCAAAGGATGGCAACAACTATCTGGATCTGCTGAAGTACGCTTACTATTCGCTGGAATATTCGAAGATGATGGGAAAAAATCGAATTACGTTGTTCTCTGATGATATCTTATACAAAAAAGCCCGCACTTTGGAGATGAATCAGCTTCTCAGGGACAGCATCGACAGAGGTTTTACCGGTTTTTCGGTACACTATCAGCCGCAGATTGACTCCGCCACGGGTGAAGTCTACGGAGCGGAAGCTTTGGCCAGATGGCACTGTACGGCATACGGCGATGTATCGCCAGTAGAGTTCATACCACTTTTGGAGCAGAATGGATTGATCGTACAACTGGGAAAGTGGATCTTTGAGCAGGCGGCACGCCAGTGCAAAAAGTGGAGCAAGGTAAAAAAAGAGTTTCATATGAGTATCAATCTGTCCTATCGACAGCTTTTGGACGGAACGATTTTGGACTTCATGCAGTCAACCCTGCATGAGATCGGTCTTGATCCGGCGAAGATCACTATGGAACTGACGGAGACTTATCTGATAGAGGAAAACAGCACTCTTCGCAGCATTGTTGACGGTATGCAGGCTTTGGGCATTCAAATTGCCATGGACGATTTTGGTAAGGGTTATTCTTCGCTGTTTTCGCTGAAGAGTCTGCCGGTGGATATTGTAAAAATAGACCGAAGCTTTGTAAAAAATATCAGCACCGATTTGTTCAATGCGACCTTTGTGAGAACCATTACCGAGTTATGCCATGACGTGGGTAAAAAAGTCTGCCTTGAAGGCGTAGAAACGGAAATTGAATACAACGCCATCAAAGATAAAGGCATCGAACTGATTCAGGGATTTTTCTTTGGCAGGCCGGTGCCGGCGGACGTATTTGAAAAATTGTTCTTTCAAGAACGGATTGAACTGAAATAAAAGATTTGATGAACACTATCATTCACCAAAAGGGAGATTCACTTATGAAAAAATTACTGGCACAACATTTGAAATGCTATACCGTAATATTTTTGATCGTTTTTTTGATGTTTACAATTTGTTCTCCAGTTTTGGCGGAAACGAGTGAGCCGGGCAAACCAAAGGCCGGCAGTGAGTCTCGTGTCCTCAAGGTGGCTTTTTCGGAGGTGCCGGGATTGACTGAGGTTGACGAAGACGGCACTCATTATGGTCTGGTAGTAGACTATCTCAACGAGATAGCAAAATATACGGGTTGGGAATATGAATATGTGCTCGTTGAGGATCCAGTACAGATGCTGAAGGATTTTGAAAAGGGCAAATACGATCTCATAGGCGGCCAATATTATATGAAAGAGCTTGAGGACCTATACGGCTATCCTGATTATAATACGGGTTACAGCCGTTCTACTCTTTTAGCGCGAAAAGATGACCCCAGCATCCGCAGCAATGATTTGGAAAGCATGAATGGCAAGACCATCGGGGTTTATGAGAAAGCGACCGAAAATATTCGCCGTCTCAAGAAATATCTGGCGGTCAACGGTATTGACTGCAAAATTAAAAAATACGGATATGATCAGATGGGGAAAGATGGGACCCTGTACGCTTTCCTGAAAAATGGTGAAGTAGACCTATTGCTTGGCAACGCCCAGGATCGAGACGATGATTTGCGCGTGATCGTCTCTTATGATGCGCAGCCTTTATATATTGTAACCACGCGGGACAACAAAGAAGTGCTGGACGGTTTGAACATGGCCATGGAGCGAATTACAGATGCGAATCCGAATTTTGGACAGGAACGATATGAGGCGAATTTTCCTGATACTGACGTGGACATCCTTCTGACTGACCGGGAAAGACAGTATGTGAAGGAAAGAGGAACTGTGACTGTGGCTGTTCCCAAGTCCTGGCATCCCCTGTTCTGCGAAGACACAGACAACATGCACGACGGCCTGGTACAGGATATATTAAAAGAGGTTACTGACTTCTCTGGGATGAAGTTTGAATACGTGTATGCGGGCAGCTATGGCGATGCTATAAAAATGGTGCAGCAGGGAAAGGCGGACATGCTGGGATTCTATCTGGGAACAGAAGATCACGCGGTGCAGGCAAAACTGGTGCTGACGGCGCCATACGCTGTGATGAATACACTGTTGGTGCGCAATAAATCGTCCAACTATCCCGATGAAAATCTGATTGGAGCGGTAATTGAGGGACAGACGCTTCCTTCTAATATTGAAGCGTCAGAAGTGGCGGTCTATGAAAATGTGGCAAAAGCGCTTACTGCCGTCAACAAAGGGGAGGCGGATTTTATCTATGGTCTGTCCTCGCGGCTGGAACAGGAAATTCAGCAGCACCATTTTACAAATCTGGTTCCTGTCACACTTTCCAACGAGAGCTTCAACGCAAGTTTTGCTTTTACAAAGCCTGTAGAGCCAGACCTGCTGACCATTATCAACAAAGCGATTAATAACCTTTCGGAAGAAGAAAAGAGAGCGCTTTTGAACCAGAACCTGGTCTCTCTCGGTGCGAGGCAAATGTCCGTGGAAGAGTTGATTTATGCCGATCCTGTGGCATTTGTGGCCATTTTGGCGGTGATTTTGATTATCATAGCAGGCGCGGTTTTGCTCATCACTCGTTCCCGCATGAGAGCTGCTGTCATTCAGAGCAACTTGGAGCGGGCAGAAGCAGAAAACAGCGCTAAGGGAGAGTTCCTATCGCGCATGAGTCATGAAATCCGCACGCCGATGAATGCCATCGTCGGGTTAGCTGACTTGACGAACATGATGGATGATGTTCCGGACAATATACGGGAGAATCTATCTAAAATTCGCGTGTCTTCTCAATATCTGCTGGGTCTGATCAATGATATTTTGGATATGAGCCGCATTGACAGCGGAATGCTTTCGATTGCTGAGGAACCGTTCTCCATGAGCGAGATGATAGAGAACCTGCAGAGCATGATGGAAGCAGAGGCGCAGCGGCGAGGCGTGTCCCTCACAGTTGAAAAGTCCATCGATAACAGTATATTGCTGGGTGACGCCATACGTCTGCGCCAAGTGCTCACAAATCTTCTCTCTAATGCACTGAAGTTCACGCCGGAGGGCGGTAAGGTGTCTCTGCATGTCGCAGAGAAGGAGAGAACAGAAGAGGGGGCTACTTACCTTTTCCAGGTCATTGATAATGGTGTAGGCATTGCTCCGGAGGATCAGGAGCGAGTGTTCAGCTCCTTTGAACAGCTGGGAACCAGTTCTTCTCAGAGTCAGGGAACCGGCCTGGGCCTCGCCATCAGCCGCAATATTGTAAATCTGATGGGCGGGCAGCTCAAGTTAAACAGTGAGGTCGGAAAGGGCAGCGAGTTCTATTTTACGATTACGATTCCTTTCGGGAAAGCCAAGGAAGAAGGCTCACATGCTGCAAGTGACAGGAGCTTGGCAGGGATTCGCATATTGCTGGCAGAGGACAACAACCTGAATGCCGAGATTGCTATGCGGCTTCTGGAGATCAAGGGCGCCGTCGTAACCCGCAGTGAAAATGGAAAGCAGGCACTCGAAATCTTCCAGCGGAGTGAGCTGAATACGTATCATGTGATCTTGATGGATGTACAGATGCCTGTCATGAACGGACTCGACGCCACTCGCGCCATACGGGCCCTGCCGCGCACCGACGCAGGGGAAATCCCGATTATTGCCATGACGGCGAATTCTTTTCAAAAGGATGTGGATGCAGCCATGGAAGCTGGCATGAGCGGGTTTATCCCGAAACCTCTTGATGTGAACTATCTCTACCGAACTTTGATAGAATCCCTACAATAGAAATATAGAGATGAAGCAGCCAGAGCCGGCGATGTTGCAGGCTCTGGCGGGTGATCATCCTTTGATTCAAGATGCCGGAGCCTGCGGGCTCCGGTTTTTGCATGTGGTGGACAATCCCCTGTGCATTTATCGTTCCAGAACCGCACCATGTAGAAGTTTGCAGAGGTCCAGTTACGCAAGAATCGCCATTTTGAGGGGAAACGTTGTGCAGAAGTGCCCGGATGAAGGGCAATATGCGTAACTGGCAGATGTCTGCAGATGCTCAGTTACGCAAAACTGCTGCTTTGAGGGGAATCTGTTGTGCAAGAGTGGAGGTATGAAGGGTGACATGCGTAACTGGCATCGATTAGATGGCGGTCTGTTACGCAGGAGAACCTCTAGCTGGGTTATCTGTGTAACAGAATTGGGTAAAATATAGAATTTTGCGTAACTCAGCTAAGACAGCAGAGCAAAACACAAATATTGATTGTATCTTTTAGAAGAAATTTGTGTTATAATTATATGTTACAGTTAACAGAAAGTGAGAATTAAATGAATTATAGTGAATCAAAAATTAGTAAGATGATACTTAACGGCCTTGAGGAAATGGGTTTTGTGAAAATGACGCCGATTCAGGAGATGGCGATTCCAGAACTCATGGAGGGCAGAGACATCATAGGTCAGGCACAGACCGGTACCGGTAAAACAGCAGCTTTTGGCATACCTATGATTGAAGGCATAGATCCCAAGGATAATGGGGTACAGGGACTGATCCTATGTCCTACCAGAGAACTTGCCATTCAGGCATCAGAAGAGCTGAAGAAGATGGCAAAGCACGTGGCAGGGGTCAAAGTCGTAGCCATTTATGGAGGTCAGGATATAGAGCGGCAGTTTAGGGCCTTGAAAGGCAAGGTATCCATCGTCGTCGGCACACCGGGCAGAGTGATGGACCACATGAGGCGCAAGACTCTGAAATTTGATAATTTGAAGATGTTGGTGCTGGATGAGGCAGACGAAATGCTCAACATGGGTTTCCGCGAGGACATTGAGACCATCTGTCGCGCGATGCCGGAGGAACGCCAGACGGCGCTTTTCTCAGCAACTATGCCAAAAGAGATTCTGGAGATTACGCAGGAATATCAGAAAAACGCCAAGCTGGTCAAAGTCAAGCAGGAAGAGCTGACCATTCCCCTGGTAAAACAGGTACACTATGTCGTAAAGGGCAGAGAAAAGGACACCTCGCTCTGCAGGCTTCTCGATTACATGTCCCCCCAGAGGGCTTTGATCTTCTGCAATACGAAGAGAAAAGTGGATGAACTGACTCTGCTGTTGAAGTCGAAAGGCTATGCGGCAGAAGCGCTGCATGGGGATTTGTCACAGCATCAGAGAGACAGAGTGATGAATTTGTTCAGAAGCGGCAATCTGGAGCTTTTGCTGGCCACTGACGTTGCGGCAAGAGGAATTGACGTGGACGATGTGGATATGGTGTTCAACTACGATATGCCGCAGGATATGGAATATTATGTCCATCGAATCGGCCGTACAGGAAGAGCTGGTAAAAACGGCAAAGCGGTGTCTTTGATCACCAGCCGTGAGAAATACAAAATCGACTCCCTGGAGAATTATTGCAACACGGAGATCAAACGAAAAGATATGCCGACAGCGACTAGCGCCATGACAGTAAAGGCATATAAAAATGTAAAGGATGCCATGAATTATTGTCAGGATAAGGATCTGGTACCTTACATGAAAATCGTCTATAAGCAATGTGTTGAGGAAGAGATGGAACCGCTGATGGTGGCTGCTGCTTTCCTGAGACAGAGTCTGGGCGAAATCGAGGTGGAGCCGAAGCAGGAGAACAGAGCTGGCAGAAGCGACCGGTCTGGCAAAGGCGGACGCTCGGGCAAATCCGGCAAGGAAGGTCGTCATGGAAAGAAGCCGGAAGTGCCGGGCGGACGCTCGGGCCGAGACAAGAAGAAAGGTAACAAGGATGGAAAGAGGACAAAGAGTTCAAGTAAAGATAGAGGATATGACGGAGGCAGGCCAAGGCGTAGGAAGAAGTAACGGCCTCGCTGTCTTTGTCAAAGGCGCAGTGATAGGGGACGTGGTCACGGCAGAACTGACTAAGGTGAAGAAGAACTATGCTTTTGGACGCCTGCTGGCTGTAGATGCGCCTTCTGCGGATCGAATCGAGGCCTTCTGTCCTTATTCTGGTCAGTGCGGCGGCTGCGCCTACGGAGAACTCTCTTACGATGCCCAGCTTGCCCTCAAGGAAAAGCAGGTCAGAGATAAGCTGATCCGCCTGGGCGGTGTTGCGGGGCTGGAGAAAAATTTGGATGAGAATGGATTGCCAGGATCGGATGGAACGTTTAGTTTGGAAGAATCCCCGGACAGATCTGGAACGCCTGGTTTGCAAGAGACTCTGGCTAAGTCGGAAACCCTGGCTGGAGTGATCTTTGAGGAGGCACCACGGCTACGTCCGATTATTGGCATGGAAGAACCGTTCCGCTATCGGAATAAGGCGACGATGCCTGTTTGGACTGGCGGCGTGATTACTCGCAAGGGCGGGATCTTAGAAAATTTGGGGACGCCTGCAGTGGGATTTTATCAGGCGAAGAGCCACGACGTGGTGGACTGTTCTGACTGTTTCTTGCAGTCAGAACCCGCCATGGCAGCAGCAGAGGCACTGCGCCAATTTATGATTTCTGACAATATTACGGCATATGACCCTAAGTGGGAAAAAGGACTTCTGCGTCACCTGGTCGTCAAAACCGCCCGCGGTACCGGCGAAGTTATGGTGGTTCTCGTCATCAACGGCAAAGGCATACCAAACGCTGAGAAGCTGGTGGAGATGCTGGACGATGCGATTTACAATCTGACGCCAAGTGAAGACGGCGTGGAATATAACTTGGAGAGCGTCATCCTCAACGTGAACAAAGCAGAGGGTAAAGGTGGCAAAGGGAAGAAAGCCCAGAAGGATGGAAAGCCTGGTAAAGGTCAGGCTTTCAGCCGAGGACAGGGCGGCGGCAGTATCTTTGGGACGGAGTGCATCACTTTGGCCGGAAAACCAACGATTCTTGAACAGGTCGGTGACTTACAGTTTGAGATATCTCCACTGTCCTTCTACCAGGTAAATCCTGTGCAGATGGAAGCCCTCTATGACAAGGCAATTGAATATGCTGATCTGTCTGGCGATGAAACCGTGCTGGATCTATACTGTGGCGTCGGAACCATTGGACTATTTGCCGCGCGGGAGATGGAACGAAAACAGCAGGAGCGAGCTGAATTGGTCAGGAGAGCTGATGGCGAAATTGCTGGCTCGGATGCGGATAGGACAACCAACTTGGATTCGGACGAGCATGGAGTAATTTTGCAATCGAATGGTAACGATGAGTTTGTGGAAGATGAACTAGCAGCAGGAAAAACGGTTACTGTTATGAGTGAGGACAGTCCTGCAGCAGGGGCAGAAACTGATAGAAATATTGAAAAATCCCCTGATTCTGTCGAAAATCGTCAAATGACGATGAACGCTGGCCGTGTAATCGGAATTGAATCAGTCAAAGAAGCGGTGCTGGATGCCAACCGAAACGCAGTCATCAACGGCATCGTCAATGCCCGATATGTCTGTGGTAAGGCGGAAGAAGTGCTGCCGCTGATGGTGCAGAATGATTTGACTGATGACGGAAGTAAGGTTGGACGTGAAGGATCAGCAAATGATAAGACTGATGCAAGTGCGAAACCTGCAGTAAAGATTGATGACTCGCTGAAAATCGACCATGCCGATGTGGTGTTCTTGGATCCCCCAAGAGCAGGCTGCGATGAAAGATTGCTGGAGGCTGTGGTTTCTGTAGCGCCGGAGCGAATTGTGTACGTGTCTTGTGACCCGGCGACACTGGCCAGAGATGTGAAATACCTAGCGGGGAATGGGTATAAGTTTGTGGAAGGAACGCCAGTGGACATGTTCCCGTGGACAGGGAGCGTAGAGACGGTAATTCTTTTGTCCCATACAAGTCACCAGTCAGTATTATAAATGTTAAAGCTGAATTTGGAAAAGGCAGTTGGTGATATGAGAATAGGAGAATTTGTATGGCGACCGTAAAAGAAACCATCCCTACTAAAGGTATTGATATTGGCATCTATACAACAAATTTTGAAAATGAGTTTATCTCGACATTGAAAGTGGTAAGTTTAAATGATTTACCAAAATTAGAAGCTAGTCCACAGAAAAATTGAATCAGCACAGGATAAGAGAAAAACGTAAATTGTATTTGAACAAAATATAGAACGTGAGAGATCAATGGGAGGACAATATTTATGGAATGGAAAAAACTATTGACACAAACTCGGTTAATTAATGAAGAGAAGGATCCAAAAGCATTTGATGATTATTATATAAGCCCATTTGAAAGGGATTATGAGCGGATTGTTTCTAGTGCGGCATTTAGAAGGCTGCAGGATAAGACTCAGGTTTTTCCGTTGTCTAAGAGCGATTTTGTCAGAACCAGATTAACACATTCTATAGAAGTATCAACAATCGCAAAACAGTTAGGAATTATGTGTTTTCAAAATACATCGTTATATCAGCATTTGCCAATTGACTGTGACGAGCAGAACAATGAAAAATTAAAGTCCCAAAGAGTTGGTGATATTGAAGCAGTTTTATCTTGTGCTGGATTATTGCATGATCTTGGGAATCCACCATTTGGGCATGTTGGTGAAGAAATAATAAGGGAATGGTTTAAGGGTAATCTTAAAGATATTTATCTTCTAAGGTGCAATGATGAAAAACCTGTTTCAGATTTGTTGAGTAAGAAGCAAATTACAGATTTAGAGAATTTTGAAGGTAATGCTCAGGCTTTGAGAATTTTATCGAAAGCGCGGCACCAATCTGAGATTAATTTGCCATTTTCGATTATTAGCGCGTTGATTAAATATCCCACAAGATGTGACGAAATAGGAGAAGCTCATATTAGACACAAAATGGGGTGCTATCAGGCTGAAGAAAGTACTTTTTTACAAATTGCCGAAAAAGTGGGCACTATGAACGCAGATGGGGAAGTGATCCGCAATCCTTTGGCATATTTAGTTGAGGCAGCAGATGATATCGCATATATGACTGCCGATTTGGAGGATGCAGTAAAGTCGGGAATAGTCAGCGTTGATGAGTTGTTGCATTTTTTCGAAAATACATATGAATCATTGGGAGAAAAAAACAGGGAATCTCAACAACATATGGATAGAACAAAAGAAATCATTGACAAATTGAAGTCTCTTAATGAAACAGAAAAAGATAAGGTCAAAGTAATGAGCCAATGGGGAACATACCTTAGAAAATGGTTGATGTATGTTGTGTGCTGGAGATTTTCAAAAAGTTATGAGGATATTTTGCATGGAAAATTTAACTATGATTTATTCTATGATAATAATCACAGCTTAACAGAAAAATTATTAAAAAAGGCAATGAGTGAATTTGTTTTTGATTCGCGCGTTATTGTGGAGCCGGAAATATCTGCACAGATTATTCTTAATTTTTTGTTAGATAAGTTTGTTCCGGCGGTTGTCCGATTTGATAATTATGGAGTGATGACAATGCAAGACAAAAAAGTAATTACTCTCATTTCCTCTAATTACATTAATGATTACTTTAAAGCAAAGGAAACGGATGTCATTACAGATGAGATAGAACTTTTGTATCGTAGAATATTAATTGCGACGGATTTTATAAGCGGAATGACGGATGGATATGCAAAAACATTGTATAAAAAAATGTCGGGGCTAGAATGAAAATATAATAATCTATGTATGAAACATGATTTTGTGAGAATCTGGTAATACCGTTAAGATGGCATGTCTCTTGTGCAAAAGGAAACCGTATGAGAAAGTCAAACTCGAGGTTGATCCGGAAGGCTAATTAAAGAAAACAGGATATTGAGATAAAACACTGAACTTAAAGCGATTAGCTGCTGATGCGAACAAAGTATTGGCAGCTATTTTAATAACTCCTTGCAACTGATTTGACGCAAGTGTAAAATAATAAATAAAGCTACTATTATATTTCGCTAATCTGCTTGATATGCAAATGGAGGGTAAGGTTAAAATGAGCAGGGTTTAATTTACATATGTGTGCCGTGGATGGTAGCAGAAAGGTCCATTTCAGAGCTACGAGACCAAAATTTCGTCATGCACCAAATTGTCCATTCAGAGCGAGTAATGATATTTGACGCTGACCAATTTGATGAAACAAAGTTTGTATTTGAAAATGCGGTTGGCAGCCTTTGCACTTGCGAGGGGGCAGTGAAAACACACGCATAGAACGCTGCGACAAATTTATATGAGGTGTAAAGGCTACTCGGTGACAGAAACATACGGCGATAAAGAAATTGGCGAAATGCTTTTGGATGATCGAAGCGAATATAAATATCCAAGAGGATGTTTCGGCAATAGGTTTATTGAGGCACGTGCAAAAGGAAAGTTTTATGACAGTATAAAGAAACAGATTTATTTAATCGCACCGATGAATAGTGAAAAGTATTCTTTTATTTGGAAATTTACAGATAGCAAGACATATAACATAATTTGGAACGAAATATATAATAATCAGGATAAAATCATAGTAGCTGTGGGTAAATGGGAATCATAAGGAATGTATAATTATTTTACCGTAACTTTTGATGAGAGATTGCAGTTGATGTATGCCAAGGGTGCAAGATATTTTGAAAATGAGCCGGTGTATGGGAGCGGAATAGATGATATTGATATGGTAGCTGTCGCAGAGTACTGTGACAAAATCGGATATGCAAAGTCACCAGAAGAATATATCAAGCAAAATAAAAAATTTATCATTAATGTTGGTGGACGACAGGAAATGAGTGGAGCTGCAATTTTATTGTTTGGTAAAAATCCTCAGCTGTTTTTCGAACGTGCCAGAGTGCGCTTCATCCGATATGAAGGCATAGAAGCAAAAGTTGGTGCTGCTATGAATGTCGTCAAAGACGTAATTTTTGAAGGCCGTATTTTGGACTTAGTCGAAGCAGCGATTGAGTTTGTCAGGGGTCAGATAAAGGAGCATACTTATTTGGGGCCGGATGCTAAATTTGTGACAGAACCGGAATACCCTGAATTTGTATGGAAAGAGCTTATTATCAATGCCATAGCGCATCGAGATTACAGTATTAAAGGCACGGATATTCAGATTAAGATGTTCGATGATCACCTTACTGTGGAAAGCCCTGGCATGCTTCCGGGAATTGTTCGCTTAAACAATATGAGAGAAATTCACTTTTCAAGAAACCCCAAAATTGCCGGATTACTGCACGAATATGAATATGTACGTGAGTTTGGGGAAGGTGTTGATCGTATGTACTATGAAATGAATCAGGCAGGATTGCCTGATCCGGAATACCGAATAGAGGCATTCATGGTGTATGCAACAATTAGGAATAAAAAATTCCTGGAACAGCAGATTTCCAGTACCCCCAAGATATCCCCAAGATACCCCCCCCAAGATAAAATATGGGAGTATTGTAGAGAACCTAAGAGTAAACATGAAATTATGGAGTTTTTTGGATATAAAGATGTGAAGAATTTTACTCGAAATTACCTAAAACCTCTTATTCAAGCCGGAAAGTTAGTGATGACCATACCGGACAAGCCGAAAAGTAAAAAGCAAAAGTATCTAGCAAAACATTAAGAATAGAGAGGAATGTTTAGATACGGATAGTGCAGAAACACTTATTGGCGGCAATGGTCGAACTTGAGGAACGAGAAACCTATTATCGGTAACAAAGGCGTAAATTGGCCGTACTTATTTTGGAGGAACAACATGAATGAAATTAAACCGGGGCGTTATCGCCATTTCAAAGGCAACGAATACGAAGTATTATATATCGCAAAACACAGCGAGACACTAGAGCCGATGGTCGTTTACCGCGCTCTTTACGGAGAGGGCGGTATCTGGGTACGCCCGGCTTCTATGTGGAACGAAACCGTGGTACGCGACGGCAAAACCTACAAGCGGTTTACCTATATCGGGGAGTAGCTTTCAAAAAAGTGGCTGCAGCACTGCACATAGCGGTCTTTGCAATCGTCGCATTATCCTCTATTCAATCAAAAAATAGAAAAAGCACCTAAAAATTTCCCGACTCAAAGGGAGTGTCGCCACTGCCAATGGCTGTAACCGTTGAAACTTCGTTACGGCATTTGCCATTGCTGCAGCGGCGAGTATATTTTTTAGGTGCTTTTAACTATTTTAGCAAAATGACGGGTAAAACCCTTCTTTCAACAATACATTGCAGAGGTTTTTTCTTTAAATCTCATTGCGCAGCATCTCATCACTGTGCAATCTTCTCCTCCTGTTTCGCTTTCTCTAGCTTGATTTCTTTGGCGAAGAACATGAGCACGATGTAGAAGACGGTAACGGCAATCATCGCCATCATCAGCATGCGGTGGTTTGTGCCAAAGAGTCCTGCAGCGCCCAGGAAGATGACGCCGGCGACGTTGCCCATGAACATGAGCAGGCCTTCGGAGGTACCTTCTGATGTAGGATAGCAGGATTCTGCGGCGAAGGTCAGGGTCAGCGGTGCGCCGCCTACGATAAAGAAGCCGTAGATTGCTGCAGCGATAGCCAGGCCGCCAAAGCCTTTCATGGCGAGGAAAAGTGCAAAGCCGACGCAGCCGATGATGTTGACGACGATCATGTAAGGCAGCCGCTTATGCTGTTTATCCTTATCGGAAATCAGAGATATGATCAAGCTGCCGATGATGCCGATGCCCAGGATGATAACCCCGATGATGCCAACCTGTGTTGCATCGACGCCTTCATTAGTCAAGTTGCGCAAGATCGGTTCGATCATGGTAAAGAAGGTGTTGAACACGCCAAATACACAGAAAAACATTAATAATGCCAAAATGAAATTTTTCTTTTTTAAAGCGAATTTGATGCCCTCTTTGAAATCTGAACGTCCAGCTAACTCTTCCGGACAAGGCGGTGTCGGCGGTTTTTCTTTTACGAAGATTAAGAATAAGATTGCAGAAACGACACCTACTGCGCCATAAGTCATCAGCATACTTTTGATAGTCATTCCTGATTCGAGCAGCACCGGTGTAAGCAGCAGCCCTACGCACATGCCAAAATAGCTGCAGAGAAGGCCGACGCTATTGGCCGTGGCGCGTTCTCTTTCTGGGAACCATTTACCGGCCACCAGACCGGGTGAGTTTAACAGGAATGGCTGTGCAATGGCGAAGCCGACGGTCATAACTAAGACCAGCGTATAACTATCGCCGAAAAGACCGCGCAGCAAAGCGCAGATTCCGGTAAGAACGACTCCGAATCCTACTGCCTTCTTGAAGCCAAAGCGCTCAAAGGCGGCGAGAGATGGAATGGAAACGATAATCATGCCTGCCATAAAGATGATTGACAGAAGGCTGATCGCACTTTCTCCTTTTGTCGCGTCGGTAAATCCATAGTACTTCCACGCATCTGTGGTGATTGAGAAGAACGTAGTCCACATGAGCTGAATAACACCCGTACACAATCCGTAAATCCCCAATACAACCCAGCGATATCCGTAGACTTGATAATTTTGTTCCTTCATTGGTTATTCACCATCCTTTCCGACGGTGCCCTGGTCTGTCTTTACTTGTCAGCTGTTCCACTGATGATACAAATCTTTTAGCACGTCATAAGAATTTTTGGCGCATAAGATTTTTCAGTCCGCGCCCATTATTTGTTTAAATATTCAGTTTAATTATACTTCGGTATAAAATTAGTGTCAAGTCTGAAAATTCTGTTTGCCTCTTTTTTTGTTCTAGTGTAGAATAAATGCAAGGAAAGAAAGGAGTAGTTCGCCATGGTAAGACATTCCCGCAGAGAATTAAACAAACGTAAATGCCGCGCCAGGATTTTAAAATCGTCGCGGAAATTATTCAGTGCAAAAGGGTATGAAAATACAACCATTGAAGACGTGGCCGAACGATCCGAGATTTCCAAGGCCACCCTTTACAACTATTTTCCCAATAAAGAAAGTCTTTTGATTGGAATTGCTGAAGAGGAGCTGGACCAGATTCGCCACTTCATTACCCATGAGTTGAATGACGTGAGCAGTGCGGCAGAAAAAATCCGCCGTGTTCTGGAAGTATTTATTTTGGACTCCATACAGTACATCAATCTTGCGCGAAAAATCACTTATTTAAATTCCTGCGAGACAAGTCCCCTGTACGCCACGCGCATGAATATGATGGCTATTTTTTTGGAATTGGTGTTGGAGGCACAAGAGCGAGGGGACTTTCGCAGCGACTTAAACCCTGACGACATCGTAGACATCATCATGAGCGTCTACTTGATGGCGCAGTTTGAATGGCACGATATTGACAACTATACGCCGGAATTTTGCCGTCAGAAACTCAACCGAATTTTGGACATCGTTTTATTTAATATAGTTTGCTGATTAGGACAGAATACACGATAAAAGGAGAGACCGCGCATGGCAGAATTACTAAAAGATATGTACAACCACGAATCACTTTATGACATCGCGAGGATCATTCAATCCGTTTATGATCCTTTTCAGATTGACGATTTTTTAAAGTCCACGATGGACGAGTCGTGGGAGGATTTAGAATTAAAAGCGAGAGTTCGAAAAATCAGTTCAAATCTAGGTGAATATCTGCCGGCGGACTATGAGGCTGCTCTGGCCATTCTGGATAAAGTGGTGGGTCGTTTCGATTCAGGTTTTTTCGGCATCTTGTTCCCAGATTTTGTTGAAGTCTATGGGCGGGACGAAAAAAACTGGCGGTTATCCATAGCGGCCTTGGAGCGATATACCCCTTACTCTTCCGCCGAATTTGCCGTACGGCCTTTTATCATAGACCATGAGGAACGTATGATGGCACAGATGTATGCCTGGTCCAAACACGAAAATGAACACGTCAGAAGGCTGGCCAGTGAAGGCTGCCGCCCGCAGCTTCCATGGGGTCAGGCTTTGGCAAAATTTAAAAAAGATCCTGCCCAGATTCTGCCTATTTTAGAGCAGTTAAAAGCCGATCCATCCCCTTATGTGCGCAAGAGTGTCGCAAATAACTTGAACGACATTTCGAAAACCCATCCGGAATTGATAGAAAAACTGGCAAAGGATTGGTACGGTAAAAACGAGGATACGAATTGGATTGTAAAACACGGATGCAGGACTCTGTTGAAAAAAGGCAATCGAGAGGTACTAGCTATCTTCGGATATCAAAATACTGATTGTATTGAGGTCAATGACTATATGGTAAATCCAAAATCCCTTTCTATCGGCGAAGAACTTTCTTTTTCATTTCATATTTTGTCCATGGAGGCGACAAAAGTGAGACTGGAATATGCGATTGACTATGTAAAAGCCAATGGCAAAAGAAATAGAAAGATCTTTCAAATCTCTGAACTTTCTCTGAGCAAAAACGAGAAGAGGTTCTACGATAAAAAACACTCCTTTGCTGATTTAACCACAAGAAAGCACTATCCAGGAATCCATACGATTACACTCATCGTCAATGGTGCCGAGCGATGCGCAGAAGATTTTCAGTTGACGAGCATATAGTTTTTGTGTTCTGTGCAAAATAGAAGTATCATTCCATAATCTAATTTAAAGGAGTATACTATTATGAGCAGTTATAACGCAGTATTAGCTAGAAATACAGAAAATGCACCGACGGATATCGGTCACTCTTCGCAGACAGTGGCGTTCTCCCACTACAATAACCTCTCTGCCCAGTTGCCCATTGACCCCAAAACAGGTGAGCTGGCGGCTGGCGGTATCAAAGGACAGGCAATGCAGTGCTTTAAGAACATCAAAGCGATTGTCGAGAGTATCGATCATTCTATGAGTGATGTGGTGAAGATTACGATTTTCGTCAAGGATATCAAAGACATAGAAGCTGTAGACGAAGTGTACAAGCCGTTTTTCCCCGGTTATGTTCCCGCCCGGACTGTGGCCGCTGCAGCCGCTTTACCTATGGATGCCCTGGTACAGGTGGAAGCGATTCTTTCCAACGGAGAGGGTACCATTCCAAATGCGCCCCAGGCAGGCGACCTCATAAAGATAACAAACAACACAGAAAATGCACCGACCTGTTCTCTATCCACACAGACTGTAGCATTTTCTCATTACAATCATCTTTCCGCCCAGCTGCCCATTGAAGCGAAATCCGGCAAATTGGTCACTGGCGGTGTCAAAGAGCAGGCGGCACAATGTTTTAAGAATATCAAAGCGATTTTAGAGAGTATCGACGTTCCCTTTGACGATATCGTAAAACTGAACATCTTTCTCAAAGACCTGGCAGATAGAAATGTCGTGGATGATGTCTATAAGACGTTCTTTCCGGACTCTGCGATTGCAAGGGCAGCAGCCTACGTTCCAGCGCGGACCTTCATTGCTGCTTCCGGATTACCGATGAACGCCTGTGTTCAAGTTGAAGCGGTAGTATCCCACGGAGATGGCACGCCTCCGCAAGCAGTGGAGGACAGGCACGGATTGATCATTGAAGCGAACAATACAGAAAACGCGCCAAAATGTCCTTTGTCCACACAGACAGTAGCTTTCTCCCATTATAACCACCTTTCAGCACAATTACCGTTAGATCCGAAAACTGGCAGCATGGCTGCCGGCGGCGTAAAAGAACAGGCAAGACAGTGCCTGGACAACATCAAGGCCATCGTTGAAAGTATCGGTCATGTGATGGACGATGTGGTGAAAGTGAATATTTTCCTCAAAAATATTGCAGATATCGAGGCGGCAGATGAAGTGTACAAAGACTTCTTCCCAGACGGTATCCCTGCGAGAAGAATTGTCGGCGTATCGGAATTGCCTGACCAAGCCTGCATCCAAATCGACGCAGTGGTGTCCAACGCAGAAGGAACACCGCCGATGACAAATTAATCTCATATCACGTTAGAAATTGCAGAAAAGCAACAGGTGATCATTCGATTGAGCGGACCTGTTGCTTTTTTGATAGAAGGTTATTTCTGTGTCATTTTATTGAAATCCCTTGCTTCTCAAAGCTTTTGATTGTGTATCCATTCTGCCCGTGATAGAATAGATAAAAAGGGCCGGCTTGCAGAAGCAGGCTGACGTTCTGACAATGAACGTACAATCAGCTGGTTATGAATACAGGAGAAGATGTCACACATGAAGCAGGATAATTTTGAAGTAGAAGATCGGGAAATATACGCCGCCTTGATGGAGAGTATTGACGATTACGTCTATATTGGGGATTTGACAAGTGATAAATATTTCATATCACAGAATATGTTGGACGATTTTGAGCTTCCTGGCAGAATGGTTAACGATTTGGTCAGCGCGTGGGGAGCACTGATCCACGAAAAAGACAAAGCGCGTTTTTTCAATTCTATTCAGGATATGCTGGATGGCAGGACAGATTCGCACAACGAGGAATACCAGATACGAAATCGACAGGGACAGTATATCTGGGTCCATTGCCGGGGCAGGCTGTATCGCGACCAGGAGTCGGGCAGGCCTCGTTCTTTCGTGGGCATAGTAAAGAAACCTACGTCCATCGGCAAAATCGACCAAGTAACAGGACTGCACACCCACGAGAAATATGTGGAAGCTATCGAGGGAATGGCAGCGGCTGGTGTCATGTCAAAAGCAGGAATGATCTTGTTGGGCATCGATGATTTTTCGAGAATCAATACCCTGAAAACCCATCATTTTGGCGATATCGTTTTGCGTTACGTTGCCCAGGACCTGATGAGAATGCTTCCGCCGGGAACCATGCTGTATCGTTTTGACGGCGATCAGTTTGCCATTCTTTTGCCAGTGGGAAACAGAGCTACGTTATTCAGAATCTACGAGAAAATACAGAACTTTACGATAGAACCTCATTTTGCGGAAGGGCAGGAGTACAGTTTCACGATATCGGCAGGCGCAGTGTGTTTTTCTGAAATTGGGTTCATTGAAGAAGATGTTGAGAAGTGTGCCGCCATCGCCTTAAAAGAGGCGAAAGCGATGGGCAAGAACCGGTGCGTGTTTTTTGCGCCGGAGATGCTGGACTATAAAGTGCGCGAACAAAAAATTCTGCAAGAACTGGCAGGGAGCGTAAGGGAAGGGTTTCAGGGCTTTCATCTGGCCTATCAGCCGATTACAGATGCAACGGATCTGACCGTAATCGGCGCCGAAGCGTTGCTGCGGTTTCACAGTGATACTTATGGTGCATTAGGACCTGATGAATTCATTCCGCTGTTGGAGAATACAGGCTGTATTTTTCCAGTGGGACGCTGGGTTTTATCTCAGGCGATCAAAACCTGTGTACGGTGGCGAGAGAAAATTGACGACTTTACAATCAACGTCAATGTATCCTGTCTCCAGTTCAAAGACGACAGCTTTGCCTCTGTGGTAGAAGAAGAACTGAAGAGATACGGACTGCCGCCGCGGTATCTGACACTGGAGATGACAGAAACTTATTTTGTAACGAACAAAGAGAATCTTGCTGCTACAATATCCTATCTCCACGAGTTAGGATGCAAAATCGCCATGGATGATTTTGGAACGGGCTACTCATCGTTGGGAAGATTGACGGAGTTCAATATTGATGTAGTGAAGATTGACCGCCTATTCGTACAATCGCTCAATGCCAACCACTATAATTACAGCTTTGTGGAAGCAGTCATCCGCCTGTGTCATAGGGCGGGCATGAAGGTGTGCATTGAAGGCGTAGAGACTGCGTTGCAGCAGCAAAATGTCAGCGCTTTGCATGCTGACAGCCTGCAGGGATTTTATGTGTCCAGACCAGTGCCGCCAGAGGACTTCCAACAAAACTTCATAGAGCATCCAGACTGTATGTTTGCAAAGGCCGCACCAAAAAACATCCCTTCACAATATTTGAGGATGTCCGGAGACAAAGATCTGCTGCTTTCGATGATGGATGCCGTGCCGCTAGCCCTTAATTTATGGAACCAGAATTATCAAAATGTGGAGTGCAACCAGGCTGCGGTCAAGCTCTTCGGCTTGCGGGAGGAAGCGGAGTATCTCGACCGATTTTTTGAACTGAGCCCGGAGTTTCAGCCCGATGGACTGCCATCGATGCAGAAGGCGAGGGATAAGATAAAAGAAGCTTTTGAACAAGGCAAATCAGTATTCTATTGGATGCATTGCAGACTGGATGGAGAATCAATTCCCTGTGAAGTCGTTTTGACACGCCTGTCTTACAAAAACGAATACGTCGTCGCTGGCTATACAAAAGACCTGCGAGAGCATGACCTGCAGGCAGAAAAGGAATTCCTGGATTTGGTGGGCTTATAGAGGCGTTTCACTAACTGACGTACACGATCTTGACATCCCCTAAGATCCGCTTAATCTCCGTGCGCAGAAATTGCTCGGCTTCTTGCCTAAGTTCGGGCTTATAGCAATATTTACCTCTGCCGCGGCCAGTCATCAGTTCTTTGTCATAGAGATCTGGGGCATTGGGGAAAGCATCGCCGTTGATGGCTCGATGGATATAAGAATATGTCATCATAATTATTTCGAGGAACATCTCTTCCTTCATCTTTTCTGACAAACCGTCCCGCAACTGCTCCAAAAGCTCCGTGTACATTTCTTTCCAGCCGTCCACCAGCATGACAGGCGCGATCAGGAGCCCGCAGGGATAACCTGCTTCACACATTTTGTTGACGGCTTCTATCCGCTCTTGCAGATTAGAAGTGCCTAGTTCGATACGGTTGATCAGAGGCTGGGGGTTGACACTCATGCGAAAAATGACTTTCCCCTTGTGAGGCAAGTCAAGAAGCGAATCCACCATATGAAACTTTGTTGGAAAGGTCAGACTTCCGAAACCTTCCTCCGCGAAACGGGGGATGGTGTAGCCGAGGTTGCCGGTGATGGTATTTTCCAGCACCAGATCGCTATTGCTGCCGATTTCGAAAGTCAACGGTTTGTCACTGCTTACGCTTTTTTTGATTAAGCGGTCCAGCATCTGCTCCCTGTTGACGAAAAGACGCAGATAAGCACATTTGTTATAGTTGCAAACCAGATAACAATATAAACACATAGCAGTGCAGCCCGACGATGTGTAGGGAACCAAGTAGTCTGAAACCTTCTGGTTTTCCACATATTTGTGGGTTTTTCTAGTGCCAATGATCAAATTGCGCTTCATCTTGCCAAACTCGGCATTTTCTTTTTCTCGCATTTCTTTGATGGAATTGTGGCTGTCTATCGGTATCCACGGCAAATCAGCAAATTGTTCTTTTAGCTGTTTTCCCAATTCATAGGACAGACTGTCCGGTTCAAAATATATTGCGTCAAATTTCATGATTCACCCTCGATTCTGATGTATAAGCAGATTACACTTTCCTTTTATCTAATAGTATGTGCACCTGGGTGGGCGTTTATTATCAGTAATTTGTAGAGGACTACCTTGTGAGTTTTAAGCAGTTTTAGAAATCCCTCCGCCTTTTCCAGTCTTCTTCGAAATGCGACAGACTCAATTTAGACATGTTCCATTATCCATGACATTCTGTCCAAAGAGGCGCAGGCGATTAGCAAGATAGAATTTGTGCTGGCATTCCCAAGTTTATGGCTAGCAAGAAATGCGTCATATATATTCTTCACCAAGAATCACGACATAGCCGACTTTGAGTTGGATGGAGTCTAATTTACTATTTTTGTATGGCCGAGTAAGAGTTCAAGTAAAATAGAGAATCTGATAAATTTTACCCATAGAGACGGGGGAATCTGACATCCGCAATAAGGAACCGATGACAATAGGAGACCATTTCTTTCATGATGGCATATGATGTATATTAGCAGCTATGACTGCAAATTGAAAAGGGTGTGATTTAATGAACAATTTTAGTAGAGATTACGAAAAAGGAGAAATGAATTGCGATATTGTACCATCATGGGGAAATAGAAATCAAAGTGCTGCATGGCAGTATTATAATATGTATCCTGTAGGATATCCTTGTTTTCGCAGATATCCGCAAGCTGTATGTTGTCCAAATTGCCCAACCGGTCCGACAGGCCCAACAGGCCCAACAGGCCCGACAGGTCCAACAGGCCCGACAGGTCCAACAGGCCCAGGTTCAATAGGTCCGACAGGCCCGACAGGCCCGACAGGTCCAACAGGCCCAACAGGCCCGACAGGTCCAACAGGCTCAACAGGTAATTCTGTTGAATGTTTTTGCGTTCAGCAGATGAGAAATGTTCTCAGACAAATTATAAGCCTCTATCCTAATGATAACATTATTGTCGCTATGGAAAGCGGAGATAATGCTAGTGGACGTCCGGGTTCACTATTGCCAGCACCTAATACCAACCCAAATGCAGGCTTATTCCAACTTGTAAATAATCAAGGTGTTCCTCAAGAGGCGGTATCCATTTGCCGGATTGTATCAGTTAGAATTACTAGCACCACTTATAATGATACAATCACTTATCTTCCTGCGCCAGTTCCAGCTCCAGAAGGGTGTGGGGCAGATTGTCAAAATGCTATTCGACAATATCTTCCGATAGGCACTAGCAGTGTGAATGTTAAGGCTGGCGGTCAGACTGTTGCGCAGGGTACTGTATTGGTCAATGAGTTCGGAATGCTGGTTCTGGTAGGGGCTAACGAAAGTGATCCAACCTTCGTGTCAACCTGCAAAGCAGAGATTTTGAGCAAATAAAAGAGTCGATATTAAAATTTTTGAATAGACAACCGACGTAAAAGAGGGGTAATCATATTATGACAACCCCTTCTTTGCAGTTGCAGGGAAATTTCACTTTTCTAATTCGCGTTACATTTTTATGATCTGGCGGATGAAAGTGAGTGGATGGCAAGAAAAGACGCAGCGTGAAGTTGAGAGGCACAAACTCTCATCGCACAATTATGCGCTAAGGTAAAATCGAAATCATTCCAATTTAATGATACGTTGGGAAGGCACGTCTGCTTTTTATTAATCAGGACAGCAACGCATCATAAGAGCAATTTGATGTAATGAATAAAATTGACCAAGAACATGGCTCCGGCAAAGGTTGACCTGATATTCTGCGCCATGGAGTCGATGGACAATACATTGTGGATAACCTGCATTCAGGCGGGAAGCCGATCTATTGGAAAGTTTATGGGCGAAAACATCAGGGTGCCAAACACACACGGCATACAGATTGCCAAAGTGGTTTCTAGTTTTAGGCATAGGAAAATCCATAGCTGACAGCGATTACATCTGTTAATTGCTATTTTAAGATCGCATCGATAATTTTGCTCATTTCTTCTGGCCTTTTTCTCGGACTTTCGGAACACCAGAGAATTGTAACTTTCCAGAATCCCGCCAGTTTAAAGGCGAATTCATACTGATACTGCTTGTATTGCCTTTCCAGCTTTTCTTTGCTGATTCCGGCAGAGACATGTCCTGACTTCAAAGCCGCCTCGTAGATGAGAGAAAGCAGGTGATCTTCTATGAAGTAGAGCAGATGCGCCTTATTGAGCAGCAGAAGTATATCAATGTAACTTTCCCAAAATTCAAAATAAGATCTAGCGATGGCCTCCAAGGTGTCTGCACTGTTGGCGATGATTTTAGCTGCAAATTCATCCATTAAAAGCTTTGTCGTATGCGCTATGACCTCATCCTTTGATTTGAAATAACGATAAAAAGTTCTCCTGCCAAGACCTGCCTTGTTGACAATTTGATCGACTGTTATATCTCGATAATCCCGTTGTTTGAGTAAGGCAAAGAGTGCCTCTATGATCCACTTCTTCGTCCTATTTTCTTCCTTGATTTCCATAATCTCCTCCTGTGGCACAAAATTAAATATTTGTATCACTTTTTCCTCGCTTATTGCTCTCAGTAGCTGATGGTATTATACTAGGTCTAAAATAAATGCACAAGTGTGCCACTACCGTTAATAAAAGGAGCAAAATATGTTATTAGCAATTGAATGCATCGTCGCCTGTATCGCGCTTACGCTGATCATCCTTCCTGCACTATATCAAAACCCTGTCAAACAGATTATGTCATATCCGCCGTCCATCAGAGAGAGGGTGGAAAGTCTGCCTCAATATGCGGGTGTAATCCAAAAAATAGAGAGGCGGCATATTACCATCAAAATCTGCGCTGTATTTCTCTTTGCAATTGTTTTGGGTCTGACTGCCTATTTCTCAGGCGCAAAGACTTTCAGCAATGCCTATATCCATGTGTTTATGCTATTTTTAGCAGTCAATGTTTACGATGTCGTCGTATTGGATATTGGGTTGTTCTGTCACAGTAAGAAAGTGAGAATACCGGGAACGGAAGACATGGAGCAAGCCTATCGTGATCCGTGGTTTCATGTAATTGGAGGCTTCAAGGGGCTTTTGATTGGCGCTGTGACTGCGTTGCTGTCAGCCTGCGTTGTTCAAATCCTTTCCGCGGTGCAGTGAAAATCAAATGACGGGATACCGTAAGAATGGTATAATGGTTCCATAAACCGACGGCGTTTCCGAAAGGAGGTTTGGATGGAGCGACAATATGTCAGGTCAGAGAGGGCACACTTTATGTGCCCCAACATGCATTTTGGCATTCTGGTCAAAGTCAATGCCCCATATGATGCGGCGAAGGTGGGTGAAACCATAGATATCCTAGCAAACGCCCATCCCTTCCTGCGCAGTGTGATGGGATGGGAACAAAATCACAGCTGCCTTTTCTACCAAGTGAGCGAAAACTCCCGCGTCGCTTTGACAGAAAGAGAAAGTATACAGACCATCTGGCAAGACTACAGCGGCATCAGCAAAACCAACTGGAATGTTTTCGAAGAGGGACTGCTCAAGGTCTTTCTCTATCCTGATCAGGAAGATTTTCAGGTCCTCTTCATCGCACATCACATATTAGCAGATGGGCGGCGTTTGCTGGAACTCTGCTGCCAGTTTGCTGATTTGTATGTGCAGGGCACCAGACCTGATTATGCAGAGGAGCGCCTAATTGCAGAACCTTCAGATCTGCCGCCGGGAAGCGAGCTTTCAAACGTGAATCGGTTATTGTTGGTGAAGGCAAACAACCAGTGGAAAAAAGAAAAGCGGCAGGTCACTTACGATGAATATGCAGCGTTTGCAGAGTCTTTTGTCAGAGAACAGCCAGTGGCTCACATGTGCAGTTCCTTAGGGCAAAGGGGTGTAGAGGCAATGAGGATACTTTGTCATGAGCAGCAGATTTCAATTAACGATTTATTGACCGCCAGATTGTTTTTGACAACAAAAGAACCTAAGATTATCATGGCGGCAGATATTCAGGATAAGCTTTATTGTTATCAGCAAGGTGCTTTAGGAAATTACGCTTCGGCCTTGAGTCTCTATTGGAAGGGGAGAGAAAGAGACGAAATCCGATTGGCAAAAAAAGTGCATAGACAGGCAGCTGTACATCTGGCAGATAACCGAAAGTTAATGCTCATCCTTTCCTGCTATTTGAATTTAGAAGGTTCCTTAATTGACGCAGCGGCTATAGCGGCACTGGGGTGTTTTGATAGTAAAGCAGCTCGTTTTGTCGGCCGCACCATGTTGGGATATGGAAAAGGAGAGGGCATCAGTATCACCAATCTGGGTGCTATTGAAAATCAAAATATCCGTGAGGCCACCTTTATTCCGCCTGCTTCACCGGCGGCAAAAGAAACTTTTGGCATAGTGACAGTGAATGGCAGGATGGCGTTGTGCTGTAGTTTCTATGAGAAATCCGTGACAGCAGAATCCGTAAGAGAACATATCACCAAGCTAGTCTGAATTCGGAGACCTTATGAAGGAGCAAAAAAACTTTGTTTATCATCGGCAACGGCGGCATCGATATGCCGTATACTGACTTCGTATCATAGAACTTTTTAAAATAAGACTTTTAATCAGGAGGATCATCATATGTTTACAGATGCAAGAAGCAAACGCGTCATATTTGTTGCACACTGCCTGCTCAATCAGAATTCAATTTCTGACGGTACGGCAGATTACCCAGGCGTCAATGAGGCGATTCTGCAGACTTTGCTGAAGGCAAAAGTGGGCATCGTACAGATGCCTTGTCCGGAACTCTGCTGCCTTGGCTTAGACAGGGGCAATGTTTTGGGTGCCGAAAGTCCAGTTGTAGTCGAGAACACGCGTATTCGCAAAGCGATGCAGGAACCGGAAGCATGGGCACAGCTTTCTGTGCTGACAGAGTATGTCATGAGACAGATTTTACAGTATCACAAGCACGGATTTGAGGTTGTTGGCATTGTCGGCATCAATCGTTCTCCTTGCTGCGGCGTCAATACGACTTCCGACGATAATAGAGAGATAGAGGGACAGGGTGTTTTTATAATGAAATTGAAAGCAGCTTTGGCAGATGCCAATTTGATAATCCCTGTCATAGGTATAAAAGCAGATGGAGAAGCTGCGAAACGGGTAAAAGCACTTCTGTAACTGACATGAAGTTTAAGACCGGTTGAGATCGTCTGATCAAAGGATTAGGCGGTCTTTTTTTCACACTATGATAGGACCTTCATATGATATTAAGATAGCCTTTATATAAGCCTATTCAGCATATGAAGGAGGATATGAATGATAACAATCAGTTTATGCATGATACTAAAAGATGAAGAGGATGTCTTGGATCGCTGTCTTTCCAGCGTCAAAGAATTGGTAGATGAAATTATTATCGTAGATACAGGGTCTGCAGATGCGACAAAGCAGATTGCTTTACAATATACTGACCAGGTTTATGATTTTGCCTGGATTGACGATTTTGCCGCTGCCAGAAATTATGCTTTTTCTCAGGCAAATATGGAATATTGTATGTGGCTGGATGCGGACGATGTCGTAGAAGAGAAGGAGCGTTTGGACTTTTTAAAACTGAAGAATACCCTCACTTTGGATACGGACATTGTTATGATGCGCTATAATACCGCTTTTGATGACGATGGCAACCCATCTTTTTGGTATTATCGGGAGAGAATTATCCGCAACGATCAAAGTCATCCATGGCAGGGAGCGGTCCACGAGGTCATCACACCCAATGGCAATCTCTTATATTCTGATGTTGCAATTTCCCACAAAAAACTGCGGGCAGGTGACCCGGACCGCAATCTCAATATCTATAAAAAGTTGTTGGCAGAAGGGAAGAACCTTTCTGCACGCGAGCAGTATTACTATTCCCGCGAACTATACTATCACCAGTTGTATGATGATGCAATCAAAGCTTTCAATCTTTTTTTATCTCTGCCAGAAGGTTGGGTGGAAGATAAAATCGAGGCGTGCATCATGTCAGCAAAGTGTTACAGGCAGACTGGAAAAACTGAAGAGGCGCTGCAGAGGCTTTTCCAAAGCTTGCTTTACGACGTTCCGAGAGCAGAAGTCTGTTGCGAAATTGGAGATTGCCTTATGCAGATGGAACGTTTTGAAACGGCGGTATTTTGGTTTAAAACCGCGTTGAACTGTCAGCTTGATTATCGCAAGGGCGGATTCATTTTGCCAGACTGTTACGGCTATATTCCGACAATCCAGTTGTGTGTCTGCTATGATAAACTAGGAGAAACAGAGGAGGCAGAGATGTATAATGTCAAAGCCGGGGAATATAAGCCAAATGCGCCAGCAGTTCTGCATAATAAGGCATATTTTGATAAAAAATTAAAATCTCATTAAATTCAGGGACCCCCTTTCAGATAATGTCATATTATAAAAGTGCGGTACGGCCGCAAATTGAAAGGGATGTGAATATATGAATTATAATATAAATGGAAGATGTGGATATATGGATTATGGTATGTGCTATCCAGTATACCACTGTACAGGAACGCAAGGGGCAACCGGTCCGACAGGCCCAACAGGACCGACTGGACCGACGGGTCCAACCGGTCCAACAGGTTCAACGGGTACTGCTGGCGCAGTCGGGGCAACGGGTCCGGCCGGAAGAGATGGTGCAACCGGCGCAACCGGCCAAAATGGTGTGACACCAACAATTACGGTTGCGGGAACTGTCACAGGGAAACCCGGAACAAGTGCAGGCGTTGATGAAACGTTTACCCCTGATGGTGCACAGCTGCTCTTTACCATTCCTGCAGGTCCGACGGGAGCCACTGGATCTCCAGGAACGAACGGAGCCGATGGCAGAGACGGAGTTGATGGAGCAACCGGAGCAACCGGGGCCGATGGCAGAGACGGAGTTGATGGAGTGACTGGAGCAACCGGGGCCAATGGCAGAGATGGAAGAGATGGTGCAACTGGAGCAACCGGCGCAGCGGGAGCAGACGGCGTTGATGGAATTGATGGCCCAACAGGCCCGACGGGTCCAACCGGCCCGACCGGCCCAACAGGACCGACCGGAAACACAGGAGTAGGAGTAACTGGTCCAACGGGAGCAACGGGTCCAACAGGTCCAACAGGTCCAGGCTCAGGCGCTACAGGTGCAACTGGTTCGACAGGAGCAACAGGCCCAACAGGAGTAACCGGAGCAGATGGCCCGACGGGTCCGACGGGAGCAACCGGAAACACAGGAGCAGACGGAGCAACAGGCCCGACAGGAGCAACTGGAAATACCGGTCCAGATGGAGCAGATGGCCCGACAGGTCCGACGGGAGCAACAGGCCCAACAGGAGCAGACGGAGTAGCGGGAGCAACAGGAGCAACCGGAAACACAGGAGCAGACGGAGCAACAGGCCCGACAGGAGCAACCGGAAATACCGGTCCAGATGGAGCAGATGGCCCAACAGGTCCAACGGGGGCAACCGGTCCAACCGGAGCGGCAGGCACAGCAGGCGCAACGGGTCCAACTGGAGCAGTGGGAGCAACAGGTGCAAATGGAGCGACAGGTCCAACAGGCCCAACCGGAGCCGCAGGCACAGCAGGCGCAACCGGAGCAACGGGTCCAACTGGAGCAGTGGGAGCAACAGGCGCAAATGGAGCGACAGGTCCAACGGGCCCAACCGGAGCGACAGGTCCAACTGGAGCAACAGGTCCGACGGGAGCGACAGGGGTTGCAGGTACAGCAGGAGTAACAGGAGCAACAGGTCCAACTGGAACTACTGCAACAGTCAATAGTATGAATGCAGTCAATACCAATGGAGCGACAATCGCGGTGCTTTTGGGCGGAACTACAGTTCCCCTTCCAAATGACCAGGTTTTAGATAGTTTCACAGTAGATGCTGGAAATACAACCTTCACTGTACCAGCTACAGGAACCTATATGGTTTCCTATCGCGTATCGACTACAGCAGGACTATTGATGTCATCTCGTGTTATGCGTAATGGTACAGCATTGTCAGGTTCCACTTTCTCGCCGGCTGTATCAGTCAGTTCCTATGCAGCCACAACTTTTGCTACGCTGACCGCAGGCGATACGTTGCAGCTTCAACTTTTTGGGCTGGCAGGAGCAGCAGTTCTTCAGGGAGGAAACGGAGCATCACTAACTGTAATCAGGCTTTCTTAATTAATCAAACAATAGTAATCTTGCAGTCATAATGATGGACTAAAATAAATCATAAAAGCGAGGCATGTGAAATTCTGCCTCGCTTTTGACGTATCAATGACTTTATAACGGCGATTTTCTACATATGAGAAAGCGCAACTGTTCTAGAAGGATTGATACATCCGGTACTAGCAAATGCTAAACATCCCTCACAGCTCATTGACATTATTGATATATAAAGATGATTTGCCAGACATTTTATGGGAAAGACGAAATAAGTGTTGATTTAGAAGAAATGATGTTTTGTCAACGTACCGGAATCCTTCTGACTCGCATATATTAATCTTGGAGAACTTTCTTCTAAAATAATATATAGGGAGGAATTATTGTGCTTGAAACAAGAGCTTTAAATATATCAAGGCCGTTTATCGTCTATAACGGCAATGATGTCAGTGGAACCGCAGGCGGCAATCCCAGCGTAGAAAGTTATTGCGCTTTGGATTACACTTCGGCATCACGATATCGTTTAAAAAGAGATGACCACAATCAGATATTTCAATTCTTTGGAAACCTTTTAGGCAGCCAAAATAAATTAGTGTACTGTTTGGATAAATTTGCTGATGGACCATATAATGATGTTCCGTATGAAAGCAGACCGTTTGAAACCCTGTTTCCGGGGGCGACTGAACGTCAGAAGGAGATGTTCGGCTGGATTATGGCGAATGCCTTTCCTACTGTCAGTGCCAGTGAGACTTTCACCCTTGCAGGTGTGGATTCGACGGCAAGTCCTGTGCTGGATGATAATGATGCCTATGCGGCTGTACAAGTCGCTCTTTGGGTATTGCTGGGGCAGATTGCTTTAGACGAGGTATATTTTCTCGATTGTACGACAGGAGATCCTCATCCGAAATCTGACAGGATGAGGGCAACCGTGCTGGCGCTCCTCGATCTTGCAGGACAGTATGTAGATGCAGATGCAACTTTGCCAGAAGGTCTGAACTCGTCCATGGCATACTGCTGTGGAGGCTGCACTTCCTTAAATTGTTGCAATCGAAGCATTTTACCGACATCTGGAAATGAGCCATACCTTGTCTTCCAGGGCTGCCCAAACGAAGTTCGCACAATATGCGGAAGATTATTAATCGGTCCATTCCGGATTCAGTCTGGTTTTGCAGGCCAGCCACAGATTGATCTGATACCATTCTGTGACTGCAATGGTGATTATTCATGGTCGTACATGGACTTTTGCGGAAATCCGATAGCTGATCCGGTTATTGGTCAGGAATTCTATATTGCACTGCGAATCCCTGGCAATTTTGCATGCTTCACTCTTACAGCATCATTTTCGGGGATAATTACCCGGGTCATTGCACTGGAGGCACAGAGCAACGTATTAAATTATCAGCCAATCGGCACGGCCTTTGACGACGAGCCAATTACATTGACCGCAGAGCTTTGTATCTGTGCAGCATATCCAGAATGCACAAGCGCTGGAATTGAGAATGGTCAGTTAGGCATCAACATTAACAATAATAACAATAACAGCAATGACAATAACAACAGCTATCAGCCACAGCAGACGGAACGTCAGACAGAAAGACAGACTGAGCGTCAGACAACGACTAAAAGGCAGACCACAACAACGGCAAAGAAAACGAAGCCAAAGCCGACTACAACTACGAAGGCTAAGCCAAAGGTAACCCTTACTCAGAGTGATATAGACAGACTTCAGAAAGAATTGCAGGCATACAGCAATGAATTGGCAAGACCAAGAGTCGAGAAGATATATGCCGAATTTGGTTATTCATCAGTAGATGAATTTTTAGCAGACACCGCAGATATTAACCTCGACACTGCTTCATGGGTTTCGAGTGATAACCTTTACAGTTATGATGAATATAATGAAGTGCTAGAAAGAATGAAAAGTGACATAAAGGGTGAATATGATTTTTATGACGAGCACAACTTAACTCAGTCTATAATAATCATTCAAGCAGGAACAGATTATTATGGTCACTCCTGTTGGAACACATATTTGCTGAGAGCATAAAAACTGAATAAAGCGTTTAAGACGATTGATAAAAATTTCAATCGTCTTTTTTTATGCAAAAAAATAATATCCGCAAGGATTTGACATAGAGAAATAAATTGAAAGGGCGAGATAAAAATGAAGAAAAGTATCGTAAAAAGGATAGGCTCTTTATTCACAGTGCTTCTCCTTAC
>NZ_DBFWLQ010000005.1:0-22804 GCF_048465375.1 Emergencia sp.
AAAGAAAAAGAGAGCCATTTCTGACTCTCCATATCTTCTAAGTATTGAATTTCTAACGCTTAGGCTTAGCCGAAGTATCTCTTTAGAAGTCCTGCGAATGCAGCACCATGTCTTGCTTCGTCTTTGCACATTTCGTGAACAGTATCGTGGATTGCATCCAGGTTCTGCTGTTTAGCCATAGTAGCGAGGGCTTTTTTGCCTGCGCAAGCGCCAGCTTCTGCTTCGACTCTCATCTCTAAGTTCTTCTTAGTGGAATCTGTAACAACTTCGCCCAGCAGTTCTGCAAATTTAGCTGCGTGCTCAGCCTCTTCGTAAGCAGCTTTTTCCCAATAAAGTCCGATTTCTGGATATCCTTCTCTATGAGCGACTCTTGCCATAGCCAGGTACATACCTACTTCTGAACATTCACCTTCGAAATTTGCTCTCAGGCCATCTATGATTTCCTGATCAACACCTTTGGCAACGCCAACAACGTGCTGGTCAGCCCATTCTACTTTTCCTTCTTCCTGCTTGATAAACTTTTCTGCTGGAACCTTGCACTGAGGACAATTTTCAGGCGGCTGATCTCCTTCGTGAACGTATCCACATACTGAACATACCCATTTCATAATACTAATTCCTCCTTTTAATTACATTACATTTGATTTCGATTTTCATCGTGATATATACATTGTACCACAATTTGGAAAGACAAAACAAAAAAGTTTTGTCAGCTTTCGGTGAAACATCCTTCACAGAAAAAAGGTTTACTTTTATGCCAAATATAGTATAATTAATTGTATGTATGCAATCAGAACAAAGAAGGGGAAAATATGAGGAAAAAGAGAAACATGGCCCTGGCACTTGTCTTAATATCAATAATGATTGTCATGACAGGCTGTACAACTTTTGATAATTTTAAAGAAGCCTTTTTCTCTGAAAAGGGAGCCGCGTCTGACACGGTCAAAATCGGCATATTGGAGCCGCAGACCGGAAATGACAGCGAGAAAGGCCAGATGGAAATAGAGGGAATAGAACTTGCCTACGGGATTGCCGGTGAGGTACTGGGGAAGAAAGTGGAACTGGTATATGCGGATACGCAGAGCAGTATCTATGTAGCAGAGAGTGCCGTGGCGGATTTGATAGATAAGAAACCTGCCATTGTCCTGGGCAGTTACGGGGAGGCAGTGTCCCTGGTCGCCAGTCAGAAGCTGGGCAAAGTGAAAATACCCGCCATTGCGGTTACAGCGACAAATCCGCTGATTACAAAGAACAACGAGTATTATTTCCGGGTGACATTCACTGATGCAAGTCAGGGCAAGGCTTTGGCAGACTACGTCTTTGAAGAACTGGGACAAACAAAAGCCGGCATCATCAAGATGAAGGATGAGGATACCACTAGCGAACTGGTGAGACAGTTTACGGCACAGATGGCAGAGCTGACAGAAGACGAGACCAGTATTGCCGCATCTGTGCAGATTGATTCCAAAACGAAAGATTACAAAGAATATATAGAAAAAATCAAAGCCTCTGGGGTAAAGGCCGTCTTTATGCCTGTTTCTTTAAAAACTGCCGACAAGATTTTTGCTGAGGCAGAGAAGATGGGATTGACTGATATTACGTTTATTGGACCGAAAGATTGGCATAATAATGATATCGTTGAGTTACAAAATAAATATGTGGGTATAAAGATAGCGGTAGCATCTAACTTTATGAGTACCAGCGCTGAGGAAACGGCGGATAAGGACATCCTATATAACCAGTTTATCAAAGCGTACAAAGCGAAGCATGGCGATAGCGAACCGCCAGAGGAAACGGTATTGGGGTTTGACGCCTACATGATCGGAATACAAGCGATCGAAAAGGCGGGGTCCATCGATGGGTACCTGGTAAAAGAGGCGTTGAAGGGTACCAGTCACTTCAGAGGCGCTTCCGGAGAAATCTCTTTCGATGAGACGGGAGAGCCGACCAAACCAATCAACGTGGATATCATTAAAGACGGCAAATTCGTTTCCGTTTATACAGCTAAATAAGTAAATTTTTAAATACAAAGGAGAAATAAAAATGGAAGACAAAATTAAGGCAGCTTTAGACCAAATTAGACCAGTATTACAGAGAGATGGAGGCGACATCGAATTTGTTGAACTGACAGAAGATAATATCGTGAAAGTCAGACTTCAGGGACACTGTGCGGGATGCCCAGGCGCAAGAATGACTCTGAAAGGCGTCGTAGAAAGAATTCTCGTAGAGAGTTATCCTGAAATCGCTGGTGTTGAAGCAGTAGACTAATGGATTATCTGAAAAAGATAGAGGAGAACAGGGAACTGCAGATTCAGACTCTGCAGGACCTTGTATCCATCAAAAGTGTGCAGTCAAATCCTGCAGCGACCAAGGATGGGGAAATTTTTCCCTTCGGAAAAGGCGTGCAGGATGCTTTTGCGTACACGCTAAACAAGGGAAAAGAACTGGGCTTTGAAGTAAAAAATGTAGACAACTACGGCGGTCATATTGACTTTGGAAGCGGCAGCGAAATTGTGGGCGTTTTAGGTCATCTGGACGTGGTTCCGGAGGGTGACGGATGGTCCTTCGATCCCTATAGTGGCGCTGTTTCAGATGGGTATATCTATGGCAGAGGGACCTTGGATGACAAGGGGCCGGTGATTGCGGTACTTTTTGCCATGAAAGCGTTAAAGGATGCAGGTTATGTGCCGGCAAAAAAGATTCGGCTGATCCTGGGATTGGACGAGGAGACTGGCTGGAAGGGCATGGCTTACTACGGACAGCACGAAGAGACTCCCGCTTATGGATTCACGCCGGATGCGGAATTTCCTGCCCTCAATGGAGAGAAGGGAATCGTCACTTTTGAAATTGCTAAGAAGTTTGCCAAGAACCAGAACAAGGGATTGGAGCTGCGCAGTCTGACTGGTGGTGCGGCGGCCAACATGGTGGCAGAACATGCCAGAGCCGTGGTCAGAAGCGATATTCCTGAAAGCTACGGACAGATCAGAGCTTTAGCCGCTTCTTATAGAGAAGGTACAGGATATAAAGTCAGCGTTAAAGGTGTCGGCAAGTCTTTGGAAATCACGACGGAAGGGAAGTCGGCTCACGGCGCGGCGCCTGAGGCGGGGCTCAATGCCATTTCCATTATGATGGACTTTTTGGGACAGCTGAATTTTGCCAACGATGACGTTAACGACTTTATCCAGCTTTACAACGCTTATATCGGCTTTGATTTTAACGGAGAGAAGCTGGGCATCGGATTCAGCGATGAGGTGTCAGGAAAACTGACTCTGAACGTGGGCCTGGTGTCTTATGACAGAGAATCTATCACATTAACAATCAATGTCCGCTATCCTGTAACCTACACGGATGAGCAAGTTTTCGAAGGAATTATGCCGGTCATCAACAAGTACGATTTGGGCATCATCAAAGGCCGGGCACAGGCGCCGATTTTTATGGACCCAGAAAGTCCGATGATCAAAGCGCTGATGGAAGTTTATCAGAGGAATACAGGCGACTATGAGAGCAGGCCGCAGGTGATTGGCGGAGGTACTTATGCCAGAGCCGCAAAGAATATCGTTGCTTTCGGAGGTCTCTTTCCGGGTGATCCGGACCTGATGCACCAAAAGGATGAACGTCTGTCTATCGAAAAACTGATGACGATGACAAAAATTTATGCAGATGCGATTTATAAACTCTCCCAGGCGGAGTTTATGATTACGGAGGAAGAATGAATAACAATAGATTTAATACAGTAAAAATAGCCAAACTGGCCATGATGGTGGCCATTTCCTGTGTTTTGGTTCTTTTGATCAGGATACCATATCCGCCAGCACCATTTCTAGAGTACGATCCTGCGGACGTGCCAATTTATATTACGACCTTTGCCTTTGGACCGGTTTCCGGTTTGGTCGTCACCTTGATTGTCAGCCTCATTCAGGCCTTTGCCCTGGGTGGAAACGGAGTGTACGGGTTTATCATGCACTTCTTTGCGACAGGGATCTTTGCGCTGATTGCCGGCGGGCTCTATCGCCATAAGAAATCAAAAAAAGAAGCGATTATTGCTCTAGTTGTGGGTGTCATCGCCATTACGGCGGTCATGTGCATCGCCAATATTATCATAACGCCTTTGTTTCTCGGTACACCGAGAGATGCCGTCTTGGCAATGCTGATCCCTATCATCATACCGTTTAACTTGCTGAAAGCAGGTATTAACGCACTGATTACGTTTCTCGTTTACAAGCGGATTTCAAAATTCTTACATAAGGGTGCATAAGATATATGAGAGAAGTATTGATCAAAAGTGAAGAAGATACGAGAGCCTTTGGCCATGGACTGGCAGAGAAGCTGCGCCCTAATACTGTGGTGGCTTTGATTGGCGATCTCGGAACGGGGAAAACGACACTGACAAAGTATATTGCAGAAGGGCTTGGCATCAAGGAAACGATTACAAGCCCTACTTTTACGATTGTCTGCGAATATCATTCTGGCAGGCTGCCGCTGTATCATTTTGACGTCTATCGTCTGGAAAATGCAGACGATTTGTTCGAAATCGGAGCGGAGGAATATTTTTATGCAGGCGGTGTGTCCATCGTAGAATGGGCAGATCAGGTGGCGGAAATTCTGCCGGATGACACCTTGTGCATCTTCATTGAATACGGTCAGAAGGAAGGAGAGCGAGTTTACAAATGTACATTCTAGCTATAGAGACGACTGGCCCGCTGGGCAGCGTCGCTCTCATAGACGACAGCGGAAATTGTTCTTTAAAAGTTTCAGCAGAAGAGATGAACCACCTAAAAGATCTGATGCCCATGGCACAGCAGATTTTGGATGAACGAAAAATCGCCAAATCTCAGTTATCGGCTGTTGCCGCCTCTATCGGACCGGGTTCCTTCACGGGAATCAGAATTGGCGTATCCACAGCTCGCGCAATAGCGCAGGCTTTAGATCTGCCGGCTATCGCTGTCCCCACCTTGGATATGTTTAAACAGAAATGCGACGGCAGGGCTTTGATTGCTCCGATCTTTAACGCCCGCAGAGGTCAGGTTTATGGTGGTCTCTTTGCTGAAGACGGAGGGGACCTTCTGACGAGCGGACCTTACCTGCTGACAGAAGTGTTGGCCGCAATAGAAGCTCATCTTGCAGATGTGCGGGCGGAAATGCCCTGTGGCATGCTGCAGGCGTCCACGATTACATTTTATGGTGACGGTATTGACGCGTATGAAAGGGAACTTTCTGCCTTTAAGGAAAAAATGCTGAAGATAGAAGGCTGCCGTATTTTGCTGGCACCAAAGGAAGAACGCTATCAGGATGCCGTCATGGCAGCGCGCGCAGCTCTGAAGAAGTATGAAGCAGGTGAAACTCTTGCTGTCAATCAGCTGCTCCCTGACTATATGAGAGTGACCGAAGCGGAACAGAAGCTGAAAGACGGCAGCCTTGCTAAGGAAAGGGCTGCCAAGATGGCCAGATTTAAAGCGAGATAGACTTATGAAAGAATTAGTGATCAGAAAAGGAAGGGTAGAAGACCTGGACGGTATCGCTGCCCTGGAGCAGGTGTGTTTCGCCTCACCCTGGTCCAGAGAATCTCTCTGCCGTGATATGACAGAAAATCAGATGGCAGAGTATTTCGTCGCGGAACTTGACAATGAAGTGGTCGGATACCTGGGCATCTGGCTTGTCTCTGAAGAGGGATATATCAACAATGTGGCTGTGTCGCCTTTCCATCGGAGACAGCATGTCGGCTCGGCTTTGATCGAGACCATGCTGGAGGTGACGCAGGAGGAAGGCGTTCGCGCACACACATTGGAAGTGCGCGCCAGCAATGAAGCGGCAAAAGGACTTTACAAGAAGTTTGGCTTCAACGAAGCCGCATTGCGAAAAGGGTATTACGAGGATAATGGTGAAGACGCCATTATCATGTGGCGATACTGATCGGCTGCTCGTCCCTGTGCGGCTTTGGCAAAAATGCATAATCCTCAGCAAATCAGACCAAAATAGCTTTAACAAAAAGGCTGATTGGGAGGATTGTGCTATGGATATGGAAAAAAGACCTTACGATGATGTAGAAAGATACGGCGGTTTGATGGAAATTTGTACCCACTGCAACCGCTTTGAAAGGAGATACGACTTTGACACCTTTACTATGTCGGACTATCAGTCCTGTGAGAACTGCAGGCATCTGGGGCCTGACGACCGGTGCTTAGTCAAATAGATATGAAAGATCAAAAGTTTTTGACGATGGCAATTGAATCCAGCTGTGATGAAACTTCCGTGGCAATTCTCGCTGACGGACGAACGGTGCTTTCCAACGTCATTTCATCGCAAATCGACATTCACACCGCCTTTGGGGGAGTAGTGCCGGAGATTGCGTCACGCCATCATCTGGAGAACATGAATACAGTCGTAGAGCAGAGCCTGCGAGAGGCAGGGGCAACCTTGGACGAGATTGACCTTTTAGGCGTTACCTATGGTCCTGGTCTCGTAGGCGCACTGCTTATGGGTGTGGCTACAGCAAAGGCCATTGCCTTTGCCAAGGACATTCCTCTTGTAGGTGTCAATCACATGCATGGCCATATCAGCGCGAACTTTATCCAGTATCCTGATTTGGAGCCGCCATTTATGAGTCTGATTGTTTCAGGCGGTCATACCAACATCGCATTGATGACTGATTACGGCAAGTGCACTGTTTTGGGCGGCACGAGAGACGATGCAGTTGGAGAAGCATACGACAAGGTGGCGAGGGTGATCGGCTTAGGTTATCCCGGCGGACCAAAAATTGACAAGGCGGCGAGAGAAGGTAATCCGGAGGCGATTCACTTCAAACGAGTGTTTTTAGAAAAGGGAAGTCTGGATTTCAGCTTCAGCGGTCTGAAGACAGCGGTGCTCAATTACTTAAATACAGAACGACAGGCTGGCAGGGAGATCAGCGTGCCTGATGTGGCGGCAAGCTTCCAGGCTGCGGTCATAGAGGTAATCGTCAAAAAGACGATGGAGGCGGCGCTAGACAGAAAACAGGAAAAACTCGTTTTGGCAGGCGGCGTGGCGGCGAATTCCAAGCTGCGTCAGGATTTGCAAGAAGCGTGTGATAAACAGGGGATCAAGCTATATGTTCCGAGTCCTGTTTTGTGCACCGATAATGCGGCGATGGTTGCTTGTGCGGCTTATTACAAATATCAAAGGGAAGGCGCGGACGATCTTTACCTGGATGCTTATCCGAGCTTGGCAATTTGACAGACATATTATTTTGGAGAAATTTACACATGGTAATTTTATCAGCAAAGGACATCACAAAGACCTACGGCGTGGACACCATTTTGGAGGGTGTTTCTTTTCATGTCAATGAGGGGGATCGCATCGGTATTGTCGGTGCAAACGGGGCAGGTAAAACCACGCTGCTCAACATCCTCTCGGGCCAGCTGCAAGCAGATGGCGGCAATTTTTTCTTGTCACAGAACACGACGATAGGCTACTTAAAACAGAAAGACAACTTTGACAGAGAAAACACTGTCATAGAAGAAATCCATAAGATCTTCAAGCCACTTGAAGAGATGGAAAAAGAACTGACCGAGCTCTCCGTTAAAATCGGCGAACTAGGTGCCGAGGCAGGATGCATGATGAATAGTTATGCGACCCTTACAGACACCTTTAAGAACGAAGGCGGTTATTCTTACAAAAGCGAAATTTCAGGCATTTTGAACAGCATGGCTTTTGGAGAAGAATATTATGATAAGAAGATCAGCACGCTCAGCGGCGGCGAGCGGACGAGACTGGCGCTGGCATGTCTGCTTCTAGAGAAGCCTGATATTCTTTTCCTCGACGAGCCGACCAATCATCTGGATATCGGCACACTGAAATGGCTGGAACAGTATCTAAAAGGATATAAGGGAACCATTATCATGGTATCTCATGACAGATATTTCCTCGATCAAATGACCAACCGGATCTTTGAAGTAGAGCATCACAAGCTGAAATGCTACGACGGCAACTATACTGCCTTCGCTGAGAAGAAACGGGCGCTGCGGGAAGCGGAGATGCGGGCGTACAATAAGCAGCAGGTGGAAATTAAACGTCAGGAAGACCTGATCCGGCGCTTTAAGGAGCGGGGAACGGAAAAACTGGCAAAGCGTGCAGCGTCCAGAGAAAAGCGGTTGGACCATTTGGAGCGCATCGAGCGGCCGGAGGCGGAATTAGGCAAAGTGAAAATTCATTTCCGCCAGCAGTATCAGAGCGGCAATGACGTTCTCCATGCGGAGGGGCTGGCAAAGTCCTTCGGATTCGGGGCTTCCCGCAGAGACCTGTTTGAGCACGTGAATTTTGATATCAAACGAGGCGAGCGAATCTGCATCGTGGGACCTAACGGCGTGGGAAAGACGACGCTGCTGCGAATCATGATGGAGGAACTTTCTCCGGGAGAAGGTTATCTGAAAATTGGTCACAACGTACAGTTCGGTTATTACGATCAGGGACAAATGCTTCTGAACAACGAGACGACGGTGATGGATGAAGTGCACGACTCTTATAAGCTCTATAAAGACAGTGAAATTCGTTCCATCCTGGGTCGCTTCCTCTTTAAAAACGACCAGGTTTTTCTCAAGGTAGGATCTCTTTCTGGCGGAGAGAAAGCCAGGCTGGCGCTGTTGAAGCTGATGATGAGCGGCGCCAATGTGCTAATACTAGACGAACCGACCAACCATTTGGACATCGATTCCAAAGAGGTTTTTGAGGACGCACTTCTGGAGTATCCCGGAACGATTATCGTCGTCTCCCATGACCGATATTTTCTCAACAAAATACCGACCAGGATTTTGGAACTGGAGAAAGAGGGTTTGACGGAATATCTGGGAACTTACGACTATTACGTTGAGAAAAAGGCTTCTATCGAGTCAGGCAAGAAATACTTAAAGGAACTTTCTGAGTCCGAAAAAGTCAAAAATGCTGCTGACGGTTTCGATGAAAATATGGATCTCAGTCCGGCGGAAGAACGGGCTATGAAGAAGAAGAGAGAAGCAGAAGCGCGGCGTCGGGCGAGAGAAAAGGAGAGGCTGGAAGCCTTGATCGAGGAGTTGGAGGAGAGTATCTCACAGATGGAAGCCGAGATGTGTAAGGCGGAAAATCTGACAAAACCCCAGCTTTTGACGGAACTCGACGAAAAAGTGAAAGATTCGAGGGTAAAACTGGAAGAAGCGTACGACAATTGGATGGAATTGTAATAGAATTAGAAAAAACTTGAAATTTTGTCTTGCATTACATATAGTAGTCAACTATAATAAGTTTTGTAATTTAGTAATGACAAATGGAGGTTAGTTATGGCTTTTGATAAAATAAGATCAATTATTATGGAACAGTTGAGTGTAGAGGAGTCTTTAGTGACGATGGACACCAACCTAATGAAGGATTTGGAAGCAGACTCTCTTGATGCTGTAGAAATCATCATGGCAATCGAAGAAGAGTTTGACATCGAGATTCCTGATGAAGAAGCTGAAAAGTTCCAGCTAGTAGGCGATTTAGTCAGATACGTTGAAGAAAATTGCGAACAAGAATAGCAAGGAAAACCCGTCAGCCTCTGACGGGCTTTTTTGTAAATGCTGCCTAGGGAACGGCAGACAGAGAGACTAGGAAAAGGTGGTGAAGGAAATGAAAAATGCAAAGATATCCAATGCAGTAATTAAACGGCTCCCAAGATATAGGAGATATTTGATAGAACTGCGAAAGAAGGGTGTAGAGAAGATCTCCTCAAAGGAGTTCAGTAACCTGATCGGCTATACGGCTTCGCAGATCAGACAGGATTTGAACAATTTTGGCGGGTTTGGACAGCAAGGCTACGGTTACAGTGTAGACGGACTTTATGATGAGATCAGTGCGATCCTGGGATTAGACAAGGAATACAGAATGGTCATCATGGGCGCAGGAAACCTGGGCCAGGCCATCGCCAAATATACCCACTTCCACAAGCAGGGCTTTAAAGTCTGCGGCGTATTCGAAATCAGCCCTAAATTGATCGGCAAGGATCTTGACGGCATCGAAATTATGGACTATGAGAACATCGTAGAGTATGTGGAAGAAGAAGAAATCGATATCGGCATCATCTGTGTGAACCAGAACAACGCACAGGAAGTGGCTGACAAACTTTCCTTCGCAGGAGTAAAGGGAATATGGAACTTTGCTCCCACTGATATTGAAGTGCCAAAGCACGTAGCACTGGAGAATGTACATTTATCTGACAGCTTGCATTCTCTGGCGTACCATATGAACGACATTCAGAAGAAAGAGCAGATTTCTAAGGACAAAGCGAAAAAGGATAATTAATCTGCCGCGGCTTAAGAGGCATGGGCCTGGGCGAGGAGAAAAAAATAAAGCTGTTTCAGAAAGAAACAGCTTTATCATTTGGTTATGTGTTTAAATTAACCTTCAACTGGAGCATCTACTGGGCAAGCACCAGCACAAGCGCCGCAATCAATGCACTTATCTGCATCGATTACATATGTACCGTCGCCTTCAGAGATAGCTTCAACTGGGCATTCTGCTGCACAAGCTCCACAGCTGATGCAAGCGTCTGTAATTTTATAAGCCATGATATATCCTCCTTTAAGACATGTCTTGAATTCGAATTCTATTATAGCAGAAGGGCGAGTATAAGTAAAGATGAAAGTTTATACTTTGACGGGTAAAAGTGGCACTGGGAAGTCATACCAGGCCATCAATTTATGCAAAGAAAAAAATATAGAAAGTATCATTGACGATGGATTGTTCATTTACAAGAATCGAGTGGAAGCGGGGATTTCCGCCAAGAGACAAAAGACCATGGCCGGAGCCATCAAGACAGCGCTGTTCACTTTAGATGAGCATGCGTCTTCGGTGGCGGCAAGGATACGGGAACTGAACCCTTCTTCTCTTTTAATTATCGGGACCAGTGACCGCATGACTGATAAGATTGTTGCGCGTCTGGACTTGCCACAGGCCAGCGAGCGTATTTATATTGAAGATATTACCACACCAGAAGAACGGGAGGCAGCCGACAAGCAGAGACATATACAGGGCAAGCATATTATTCCTGTGCCGACCTTGCAGCTGAAGAGAGACTTCGCGGGATATTTTCTGGACCCTTTGCGCATCTTCCGAGGCATGAACGTAGGCGGCAAAGCACAGTTTTCTGAGAAGACGGTCGTGCGGCCTACCTTTAGCTACATGGGTGAGTTTTTTATCTCAGACACTGTGTTGACCGACATTGCCTCCTGTGTTGCAGGTGAAGTGGAGGGCGTTGCAGAAGTAATGAAAGTTTATGAAAACACGGCTCCCGACAACCTGGTAGTAGACGTATCTATTGCCATTGGCGAGGGCAGCCCCCTTTGGGAAACTGCCATGGACTTTCAGAAACGTTTGGCGGAGGTCATAGAATCTATGACAGCTTTTAACGTGGTGAAAGTGGATGTGGAAATCAGCGGCATCGCCAGAGGCGTGCGGGGCTAGCGCACAAAGCGCCCTAGATCAAGTGAATGACTGATAATGTGAAAGCCTAGATCGTAGGCGTTTGCTTGGATTTCTGCAGTTTTCCATATGCTGGTCTTTGCAGGCAGGGTTGTGTTATGATAAAATACATTTCATCGACAAGTGGCTGTCGTTCAAACGAATGAAAATCGTTTAGGCGGAGGCCACTTTCTAATTGGAACAGAGGTCAAAGCAAAGCGGGATCGTTACGCAGAATTGCCTGTTTTCATGCTTTCGGTTAAGCAGAAGAGAGAGGAATCTTGTTTGCTGGGTAACAGAGTCTTGATGCAGCCTTGACGGAAGAAAGGAAGAAAAAGGGTAAAAGAATGAGCAGATATATCGTTGAAAACATCAGAGATTTTCATCTGGATCATATTTTCGACTGCGGCCAGTGCTTCCGGTGGGAGCGACAGGCAGATGGCTCCTACACGGGAATTGCTCATGGCAAAGTGGTCAACATGCAGTTTCAGCCAGAAAAGCAGACCGATGGGCGGCCAGACCTTAGCGAGGAACCCCCGGATCGGACACTGCCCTGTGACCACGCAGAAGCTTTGAATGGGACGCAGAACTCCGATCAACGGCAATTCTTCAGCACATTACAGCCCTCCGGGCGCCTGGTCATCGATAACTGTACAGAGGAGGACTTTCAAAAAATCTGGAAACCCTATCTGGATCTGGATAGAGACTATGGGGAAATCAAAAAATCATTGACGGCGCAAGACCGGGTGATGGCACAGGCTGTGGAGCAGGGACAGGGCATTCGGATCTTAAAACAGGATTTATGGGAGACGATTGTTTCCTTTATCATATCGCAGAACAACAACATACCGAGGATTAAAGGGTGTATTGAGAATTTGTCCTTGCTGTTCGGGCAGCCGGCAGGCGAATATGCGGGCCGGGCCTATTACAGCGTGCCTGGGCCGCAGAAAGTGGCAAGTCTGACGGCGGAAGAACTGGCACCGGTCAGACTTGGCTACAGAACCAGGTACCTGATAGAGACGGCGAAGATGGTATGTGAAAAGGGGCTGCCTGAGGATGAGGAACAGCTTTCGGCATTGTGTGGTGTTGGACCGAAAGTTGCAAACTGTATCTTGCTGTTTGGAATGGGTAGATACGATAGCTTTCCTATTGACGTTTGGATGGCAAGAGTCATGAATCAGCTTTATGGCATTGATGAAAAAGATCATAGAGAAATGTGTGCCTATGCGCGGGAACATTTTGGCCAACTGGGAGGTTTTGCCCAGCAATATCTCTTCTATTATATAAGGGAGAAAAACAAGTGAAAAATGTCGGAAGCTGTAGTGGTGAAGAGGGCAGGGGAGAAGAGGGGAGACCCTTTACCAGAAACAGGATGCGAAAAAATGGCAGTCTGCGGCAGTGGGCTGCTTTTTTGTATAATCTATTGCTTTCGGCGTATGATAGACAAGAAAAGCGGACTTCGTCCCTCCAATAAAATTTCACAAAAAAATTTGCAAAAAAATATTGACATTGAAGCGAGAAAGACCTACAATAAAGAAGATGATTAGCACTCGAATTAAATGAGTGCTAACAAACCGACGCGAAAGATGTGTCAGAAGGTTAGCAAAACAGTACATAATAATATCAACATAAACTAGGAGGTAGAGAAAATGAGTTTTGGAATCAAGCCACTGGGCAGCAGAGTTGTGATTAAGAAATTAGAGGCAGAAGAAAAGACAGAAGGCGGTATCATCCTTGCGAGTGCGGCAAAGGAAAAACCACAGACAGCCGAAGTCGTAGCAGTTGGTCCGGGAACAAAAGACGAAGTGATGGAACTTTCTGCAGGGGACAAAGTCGTATTTTCTAAGTATGCAGGAACAGAGATCAAATACGACGGTGAAGAATACACAATTATGAGCCAGAGCGACATTTTGGCAATCGTAGAATAATTAATCAGGGAGGTAATGAAAAATGGCAAAGGATTTATTTTATGGCGAGGACGCCAGAAGAAAGCTTCAGGTAGGAGTAGATAAATTAGCAGATACTGTTAAGATCACATTAGGACCTAAAGGCAGAAATGTTTTGATCAACAAATCATTCGGATCACCTTTGATCACTAACGATGGTGTTACCATTGCAAGAGAGATCGAACTGGAAGACTCCGTAGAAAACATGGGGGCACAGTTAGTCAAGGAAGTTGCAACAAAGACAAATGACGTTGCCGGTGACGGAACGACAACGGCTACATTACTTGCACAGATCATCATCAGAGAAGGTTTCAAAAACGTAGCAGCTGGTGCAAACCCAATGGTCCTGAAGAGAGGTATCCAGGGGGCTGTCGATACAGCTGTTGAAGCAATCAAAAAGACTTCACATAAGGTAGAAACAAAAGAATCCATCGCCCAGGTTGCATCTGTTTCCGCTGCTGACGAAACAATCGGCGGCATGATTGCAGAAGCAATGGAAAAAGTCGGCAAGGACGGCGTTATCACAGTAGAAGAATCCAAGACCATGGGTACTACTTTAGATGTAGTAGAAGGTATGCAGTTTGATAGAGGATATCTGTCAGCATACATGGTAAGCGATACAGATAAGATGGAAGCTGTTTTAGAAAACCCTTACATCTTATTAACAGATAAGAAGATCAGCAACATTCAGGATCTGCTCCCACTGTTAGAGCAGATTGTAAAACAGGGAAGAAAGCTTTTGATTGTCGCCGAAGATGTAGAGGGAGAAGCGCTGACAACACTGGTTCTCAACAAACTGAGAGGAACCTTCGATGTCGTTGCTGTTAAGTCACCTGGATTTGGTGAAAGAAAGAAAGCATTGGTAGAAGATATCGCAGTTCTGACTGGCGCTACGGTCATCAGCGAAGAAGTTGGTTACGACCTCAGAGAAGCGACAGTTGATATGCTGGGTCAAGCAGGTACTGTCAAAGTTGAAAAGGACAGAACTGTCATCGTCAACGGAGCTGGCGAGAAAGCAGACATTGATGCTAGAATTAACGCTATCAAAACACAGCTGGCTGAATCTGAATCCGATTTTGACAAAGAAAAATGCCAGGAAAGATTGGCTAAGTTAGCAGGCGGCGTAGCTGTCATCAAAGTCGGCGCTGCAACAGAAACTGAACTGAAAGAAAGAAAGCTGAGAATCGAAGATGCGCTGAATGCGACACAGGCTGCAGTAGAAGAAGGTATCGTAGCAGGCGGCGGCGTAGCTCTTTGCAATGCAATTCCTGCTGTATCAAAATATGTTGAAACCCTGGAAGGCGACGAAAAGACCGGTGCTAAGATTATCGAGAGAGCATTGGAAGAACCAGTGAGACAGATTGCAGAAAATGCAGGTTTTGAAAGCAGTGTCGTTGTAGCAGAAGTGAAGAACCAGAAATCTGGAGTAGGCTTCAATGCTGCAACAGAAGAATATGTTGATATGATCGAAGCTGGTATCGTTGACCCTGCAAAGGTAACAAGATCAGCAATTCAGAATGCTGCATCTGCATCCGCAATGCTGCTTACAACAGAAGCTGGCATTGTTGAGATCAAAGGAAGTGATCCACTGACAAATGCTATGGCTAATGGCGGCCCTGGCGGAATGGGTGGCATGGGCGGCATGATGTAAGCGAAGCCCTGCGGTTCAAATTCATAATAGGCTCAATATTTATAGAGGGAGTTGCTATTTGGCGGCTCCCTTTTTAGATTGACAGAATATTACGTTGCGTATTGCCAAAATCAAGAGTAATATAAATGTAGAATCTATGACAGGAGAAAAGAAAATGGATTGGAAAAGCGCAGCCTCAATATTAGAAAACCTCCCTGGAGGCATTGGAGTTTTCAGCTGCGAGGATAGTGAGTTGAAACCGATATATGTCAGCAGGCAGATGCTGAAGATCATGAATTGCAGTGAATTAAAGGAATTGGAGCAACTGATACATTATGACGATGCGGCGCAGTTACGCTGCAGAGCCGAGGCACTTTTGCAGGAACAGCAGCCTTTGGTTCTCGATGTTCGTCTCTTTGATCGAGAGAAAGGAGATTATTTTTGGCTGCGATTAAGGGCGAATTGCACTCTTGATGCTGAGGGCAAGCAGACGATCTATACGGAAGTCAGTGATGTAAATGCTGAAAAACAGACAGATGTCCGCCTGACTTTAACGGAGAAAACCCTGTTTTCTGTTATTGAAGAATCGGGGATTCAGTTTTGGGAATATGACATCAAACACGACAGAGCTTATCTCGGTCTCAAATCAAGAACAGACTATAATATGGAAGGAATGATTGAAAACTTTCCTGCATCATGGATAGAAACTGGTTATGTGCATCCTGATGACATAGAAGAATATCTGCGCATGATAAACCGATTAAAAAGAGGAGCCGACAGCATTGGTTTTGACGCGAGAATCTGGAATCCAAATTTAGAGAGCTACGAGTGGAAGAAGATACGCTACACCGCTATTGTAGATGAAAGCGGCAAATCCGTAAAAGCCCTTGCCATAGCGGTGGATATTCACGATTTTAAACATAGTGAAGAAACGATGCAGGCCGTCATGGAGCAGATGGGTATCACTTCCTGGGAATACGATATCAACCATCGAACCATCATCCGTTATCAGGGCAGCGCAGATACTTTTGATGAGAAAGATCTGATCGTAAAGGATATTCCAGAGGCCCTATTTGACAAAAGAGGCGTATATCCAGGTGATGCAGAAATATTGCGAGACGGTTACCAGAGATTGTTTGACGGGGAAACCAGCGTCAAATTTCAATGCAGATATTGGGTTCCCCGCATCGCTCAGTACAAATGGTTTGAAACGGCTTACACCGTTATGCGTGACGAGGGAGGAGGTTCGCCAAGGGCTATCGGCACGGCGCGAGATATCGAAAAACAGAAGCGGGCGGAAGAACAGTATCAGGAACAACTGAAATTTATGAATGATGTGTCAGAAGATACTTTGATCGCCAAAGGCAGGCACAACATTTCGACGAACAAAGTGGAATTTTCTGTAGAACGCAGTTCTTATGCTATTCCAGGTACTGAGGGAGAGGACTACGATCAGTTTATCGCAAAACTCATTAAACAGCCTTTGAAAGAAGATAAACGAGAAGAACTTGCCGCAGTGATGTCCCGCCAGAACTTAATGGAAAATTACGCAAAGGGAATCAATAATTTCTCAGTAAAATATCAGCGTAAAACAAAGGATCAAAAGATGATCTGGGTAGAGACGATGCTGCGCACTTTTTTACAGCCTGGCAGCGACGATCTGATTTGCTTTGCCTACACTTATGATCGAACCAATAGTGTGCAGCAGCAACAGATTGTCAATCGCATCGCTGATATGGAGTACGACTTTCTCGCTATCCTGGATGTAAAGACAGAACACTTGCAGCTGGTGACGGTGAATGACGCTGCGGACATGAGGGAATTGCCTAAAACAGTGCACTATTCAAAGCATTACATACTGGGACTCCTCAAAAACGTGATGCCGGAGCAACAGGAACAGGTTATTGCAAACTTAGATTTAGATCATATCATTGACAGGCTGCGTCAGACAGACACATATTTCTTTGTGTTCTCTTTTGCTGACGGGGAGAAGATAAGGAAGAAAAAATTGCAATTTGCCTACCTTGATGAAAATAAGGATCTCATCATGTTCACCAGATCCGATGTGACAGAGGTCTACAAGAACGAACAGGCACAGCTGCACCGCATCGCAACAGCTTTGCGGGAAGCGGAAGAAGCGAACAGGGCAAAGACCGATTTTTTATCAAGAGTCAGCCACGACTTGCGGACGCCGATGAATGCCATTCTAGGACTTTCTAACCTAGGAATGGAAAGTGATGACGTAAACGAGTTGAAAAGTTATATGGAAAAGATTCAGTCGTCCGGCCAATACCTGCTCAGTTTGATCAACGATACATTGGACGTCAACAAAATTGAGAGTGACCGCGTTGAAGTGCATGAGTCATTGATGGATACTCTGACCTTGATTGAACCAGTCGTTTCTACCGGCAGAGTTTTGGCAAAAGAGAAGGGCGTACACTTTGTGGTAGATACTAGCGGAGTCGCTGCCGGCATGGTCAAAGGGGATGCAATTCATATCAGACGGATTTTAAATAACTTGGTTTCCAATGGAATTAAGTTCACTGACTCCGAGGGAACAGTGGAATTAAAAGTAGAAGAACGACCTTCTGACAATCTGCAGAAAAATGAGAAACTGCTCTACTGCTTTACAGTGACGGATAATGGAATCGGCATGAGTGAAACTTTTATGAAGAGTATGTATGAGCCGTTTGCACAGGAAAACGAAACCTCTTACATGGATAAAGGTTCAGGGCTCGGTCTTACTATTGTCAAAAAACTAGTAGACTTGCTCGGCGGCACTATTCAGGTTGAAAGCACCCAGGGTCAAGGGACTGTCTTCAGGATTTTCCTATGGCTGGAGAAAATAAAGAACCGTGATAAAGAGGCCGATGTGCAGATAACGGATGCTTCAATGGAGGCACTCAGAGGAAAACACATTCTCGTATGTGAAGATCACCCATTGAATACGTTGGTCGTAAAGAAACTTCTATCAAAGGTAGGCTGTATTGTCACCACAGCAGAAAACGGCCAGCTTGGTGTCGATCTCTTTCTCAGTTCGCTGCCAAAGACCTTTGACGCTGTTTTGATGGACATTCGCATGCCAGTAATGAATGGACTTGAAGCCGCCAGACAAATCCGTCTGGCAGATGAGGAGGTTCCCATTATCGCACTTTCGGCTAACGCCTACGATGTGGACGAAGAAAAGTCGGCAGAAGCAGGGATGAATGCTCATTTATCAAAGCCGATTGAACCCCAGTTAATGTACGAAACGCTATTAAAATATGCGAATTTTCGGTAATAACTGGATTTAGTACCAAGAAAAATATGATTTTGACCACCTTCTTTTTGGAAGACAGAAGATGGACGAAACCCTTGTAAACGGGTATTTTTAGACGTTTTTCGACTTTTATCAAAAAGAGACGGACAGGGAAGGGACAACAAAAATTATCACCAACCCATAATTTGCTATTGGAAATGTGGTTGTTTTATGATATAATGTGAACAAATGAAATACAAGTGCATAATGATGCATGGCCGAACCGGTCCAGATTGTGTACTAGCATTGATACATAAGGCTTTCAAGGTATTTAAAAAAACCAAATTATGGGATGTATTTATCCCTAAAATGTAAAAAATGCTTGCCAAGATGGGTTGATTTAGGTTATACTCATTGTGAACTATCATTTCATTTGTAAGTTTTGTGCAAAAAAGCGCATAACTATAATCTTACAAAACGAACAAAAAAGAGGGAGGAATTCTTAAAATGAAGAAATTTTTAACAGTGCTTCTTGCATTGTCAGTTGTCTTCACTTACACAGTTGGTACTGCGTTTGCAGTAAGCGGCACAGCAGATACCAAGTACAGTTTAAGCGATGTAGAGACTGCAATTTATGAGCAGGCACGGACCAATATTGAAATGCTGAATACGGTCAAAAGCAACTTCATGACAAACTATGCCACGAATAAGGTGACTTATGACAAGAGTGGAGTTAATGAAGTTGAATTTTCCAAGGCGGCTGTAGAAAAAGTGATTGATGCGGTCTTTGCTGATCTGGCAAAAAAAATCACTGATAAAGCTGACCAGCAAAAAGAAGAAGCTTTGAAAGCGAGCCAGGCAGTAAATGCTGAAGCAACCTATACGTATACACCAAATACGGGTGACTGGGTAGATAATGGTACTTTGTTTACGGATGAAGCCGGAACGCTTGCTACCGTTGATAACGCTTTTGATGAGGCTGCCGACGTAACTTCTAGCAACTTTGCCGAAAAAGTTGCTGCAGGTTTATATACTATTTCTGGTACCGCAACAAAACTGACAAACGAATCATTTGATTCAGGCGCTACTTATTACACGCTAAAGACGTTATATACTAGAGCAGAGGACACTCCTGCAACAACAGCATTCAAAGGATATTTCGATAAAAGCGAAGTCGAAGCTTTTGAGGATGCAGTGAATACCGTTTATGAAGACTATGACACTGCAGCAGAGATCAAGTCATATATTGATACTGACTTAGCGAACAGTTCATCCAAATATGCAAAGAATCTGTTAACTGCTGAACATGCTGCTCAGAAAGCAGAAATTACTGCACTGATTGACAAAGTGAATACAGCAAACTACAGCAATGAAGTTCCTGCTAATGCAGACAAGGATTCAGACTATTACTTAGAAACAGCTGAAGCTGCTGCATACAGCTTAAAAGCTGCTGGATATTACAGCTACAGAGCAAGAGTTGAGAGTGTTATTGCAAATGCGAAAAAAGAACTGGCTAAAAATGATATTACCAGCACAATGACCGTAGTTCAAATCGCAGAAAAGGTTAAAGCTATAGCAGGAGAGGATGCATTCTACGCAACAAATGTATCTAATATCATCTTCGCTCCAGCGGCTACAGCTGTGCCAACAATTCTTGAAGAAGGATGGACCACAGAAGATTTTGCAAAAGCACAGGAAAAATTAGTTGCTGCGCTTAAAGCATATCTTGATGATGCAAAATCCAAGGAGTACGATGCTGCATCTGATGTAGTAAGAGAAATGCAGAGAAAGGAAGCACAGGGTGAAACCCTGACTGCCGCAGAGAAGAAAGCACTGAAAGATGCTCAGGAGAAACTTGCAGCTTTAGACAGTGACTATGCTTCACTTACCGAAGTATATACATTTACTGCTAAAAATGATGTTGCCTATAACACAACCACTAAAATTAAAACTTATCTTCAAAGTCCTGACTGGGCTAACGATTTTCCTATAACTGCAGTGAAAAAATCATTGGCAGTTGTAAAAGCGGCCAAAGTTGACGAGTTCAACAAAAAAGCAGAAGCATTCAACCAGATGACTGGTCTTGATGGAAAGCCAATGTATGATAAAGATGTGGTTTCTAAGGCGCTTACCGTTGCAATAAAAGCTGTTTATGCAGCAGCTGATGCAGATGCGGTAAAGGCTGTTCCGTTTAATCCAAATCCATCACAAGATGTCGTAAAATCTGAAATGAAAAAAGTAATCGGGTCTATCGCCGATGCAACAAAAATCGAGTTTTCCAAGAAATTGTATCCAACAATTGCTAACTGGTCAACTGCAGGTTACGACAAAGACAAAACAAAAGAAGTTAAAACTATTATTGAAGATACAAAGGCAGCAGTAAAAGCGGCTAAAACTGTAGATGCTGTAGATGAAGCCTTCATTGCTGGATATACAAAATATGATGCAGTTCCTACCCTTCAGGATAGAGAAGATGCACAGGCTGAAAAAGCATACACTGACAAAGTCGCAGAGTATAAAACTGAATTAAAAATTCTGATTAATGCCAAGGCCGAAAGATACGGTACAACATTTGCAACAGATTTTGGTATTGATGCAGCTACTCTCTTAACTAACCTTGAGGGAACTAATGCAGCGAATACAGGACTGTATGCTGCATATACTGTTGAAGACATGAAAACCATGTACGATGATGCTGTGGCAGCTGTAAACAATCTGAAGCCAATAAAAGATATGGATGCAGAATTGAATGCAATCAACACTGCTATTGCTGCAGTCAAGGCACCAGTAACAGCTGATTCAAAGAATGAGATTCTTGCGCTGAATAAGAGAGTAAAGGAGTTTAAGGAGTCTGCTGAAATCACAAATTACACAACAACTGCACTTAGAGAATCTTTACTTAAATCTCTTACTGATGCAATTAAGGTAATTGATGAAAAGGAAATTACAGATGCTGTTGCAGAAATCATGAAAGATGGAAAAATTGACTTAAGTGAAAAATCTGCAGTAAAAGCAGTGATTGCTTTGGTTGATGCATACAGCGAAAACTATGGTGTAGATTTAGCAGCAACAGTTGGCGATACAAAAACTGTATATGACCATGACTTTACTAAACAGGATGTTGCCGCAGTCGAAGCAGCAATTGCAAAAATTGATGCAACTGCAAAGCCGCTTGATACAAACGCTATTAAAGCTGCGAGAGAGGCTTATGATGCTTTAGGCGAAGCTACAATCAGCACAGAAATGTATTCAAAACTTCTAGCATTGGAGACTCTAGCTACTGAAGCAAAGAATACTAAACTAGTTACAGGTGTCAAGGATACCACAATCAAAGCTTCATCCAAAGCATACAAAGGTAGAACAAGAGTTTCATGGGAGAAATCCTATGGTTACAAGGTAGATGGATATCAGGTATACAGATCCACAAAAAAGAGCAGTGGATATACCAAGATGGGAACTACTAAGAAGACTTACATGGACAACAAGAAGAACCTGAAGAAGGGTACTAGATACTATTACAAGGTTCGCGGCTACAGAGTGATTAACGGAGAAACCGTTTACACGCAGTGGTCATCAAAAGCAATCAGAACTGCTAAATAATTCAGCATAACTGAATACTTAAAAAAATCAAGAAGGCCGGAATTCCGGCCTTCTTTTATGCTTTCCCTATTTCTCGTGCAGCGTTATCCAACTGAGTACATCCTCATAACCGAATGAACCATCGGCCAGCGTCAGTCCAAGCCTAATAAGTTCTTCTTGCGTGTAAATGAGATCAATCCCATTTACAGATAGTGTCACTAGCATTACAAAGACTCCGATTCGTTTGTTTCCATCCACGAATGCATGATTTGCCGTCAATGCATACGCATATCTCGCAGCCTTTTCCTCTAAGGAAGGATATCTTTCGACCCCGTCAAAGGAAGCAAAGACGCCGTGTATGGCAGACTCCAGCAAACCATGGTCGCGTATGCCGTTCAATCCACCGGTTTTCTTAATCAGCCTGTGATGCAGCTCCACAATTTCCTCAGTGTTCAAAAAAATCATTTTGCCAGTTCCTTAAAAGCCTCCAGATTTTCCGTAAGGATACGATCCGCGGTGCTGTTGATTGTATCCATGCGGTTCTGCCTCATCATCTGGATATCCTCATACTGGTCAAAATCCACAACTACAAATTTGGGCTTGTTATTCTTCATGATAACAGCAATCCCTTCCTCCTCTACCATGTGTGCAACTTTTGAAAAATTCTGGTTTGCCTCCGTCATGGCTACCAGCCTGCTTGTATCAATCATCATTTTTATCACCTCTTAATTCATTATACCCCAAATCTAGGATAAAACAAACCTATTTAATTTATTTTTCCTCTCTAAGAATAGCTTTACTATTTAAGTGCGTAGCAAATTATTTAAAATTCAATGTTTCCCCACCCACCAAGATCATTGTGAACTATCATTTCATTTGTAAGTTTTGTGCAAAAAAGCGCATAACTATAATCTTACAAAACGAACAAAAAAGAGGGAGGAATTCTTAAAATGAAGAAATTTTTAACAG
>NZ_DBFWLQ010000006.1:0-112013 GCF_048465375.1 Emergencia sp.
AAATGAAAGAAATTAAAAAATTTAAAAGAGTCTTGGTCGCCAACAGAGGCGAGATTGCAATCAGAATTTTTAGAGCATGCCAGGAACTTGGCATCAGAACAGTTGCAATTTACTCAGAAGAAGATAAGAATTCCCTTTTTAGAACAAAAGCAGATGAATCTTATCAGATTGGAAAAGGCAAGACTCCAGTCGGCGCTTATTTGGCAATCGACGAAATCATTGATTTAGCAAGATCTAAGGGCGTTGACGCAATTCACCCTGGTTACGGTTTTTTATCCGAAAATGAAGAATTTGCTTCAGCCTGTGAGGATGCAGGTATTGAATTTATCGGACCTACCCACGTGATGATGGACAGTCTGGGTGATAAGATCAAATCCAAGATTGTTGCAGCCAGTGTTGGGGTTCCAACTATACCGGGTGTAGAAAAAGCCATAGAGACAGAAAAAGAAGCATTGGAATTCGCACAGAGATGTGGATATCCGATTATGCTCAAGGCTGCAGCAGGCGGCGGCGGAAGAGGAATGAGAATCGTCAGAAGCGAGGAAGACCTGATTCCGGAATATAGAAGTGCTAGGAGCGAAGCGAAGAAGGCTTTTGGCATCGATGATATTTTTATTGAAAAATACTTAGAAGCGCCAAAGCATATAGAAGTACAGGTACTGGGAGATAAATACGGTAACGTAGTCCATCTCTGTGAGAGAGACTGCTCCATCCAGAGAAGACATCAGAAGGTAATCGAATTTACGCCGTCACTGTGCCTCACAGAAGAGAAGAGAAAGGCAATCTGTGATGACGCTTTGAAGATTGCCAGATCCGTCAACTATAGAAGTGCGGGAACTGTGGAGTTCCTTCTAGACAAACACGGCAACCACTACTTTATTGAAATGAACCCTCGTATCCAGGTAGAACATACTGTTACAGAAATGGTAACAGGGATTGACATCGTGCAGTCGCAGATTCTGGTAGCAGAAGGTTATCCGCTGGATTCAGCAGAAGTGGGCATCAGAAGTCAGAAGGACATTCAGATGACAGGTTATGCAATTCAGTGCAGAATCACTACAGAGGATCCGGCCAACGGATTTGCGCCTGATACTGGAACGATCGAGCTCTACAGAAGTGCTTCCGGCTACGGCATCAGACTGGATGGCGGCAACGGATTTACTGGCTCCGTGGTTTCACCGTACTACGACAGCCTGCTGGTAAAGATGACGGCTTATGCCAGAACTTTTGAGGCGGCTACAAAGAAAGCAATTCGAGCGCTGAGAGAGACGGAAATCAAAGGGGTCAAGACCAACATTGGATTTCTGCTCAACGTGCTGAATCACCCGACATTCAAAGCGGGTAACTGTGATACTGGTTTTATCGAAGCCAATCCTGAACTGCTCAACATCAGAAAAGCACAGGATAGAGAGCGGAAGATTTTGAACTACATAGGGAACAAAGTTGTAAACGAAACAAAGGGCGTGAAACCGCAGTTTAACGTGCCGGTATTCCCGAGAATTCCGATGACAGAGATCAACGTTCTTTCTGGAACAAAGCAGATGCTGGATCAGAAAGGTCCTGAAGCCGTTGCAAAATGGGCGCTGGATCAGAATAAGCTTCTGATTACAGATACCACGATGAGAGACGCACAGCAATCTTTGATGGCTACAAGGGTCAGAACTGTAGACATGGAGAAAATTGCTCCAGCCGTGGCTCTTTACGGCAAAGATATGTTCTCACTGGAAATGTGGGGCGGAGCAACTTTTGATACAGCCTACAGATTCCTCAAGGAAGATCCATGGGAAAGACTGGAGACTTTGAGAGCAAAGATTCCTAACGTATTATTCCAGATGCTGATCAGAGGCGCTAATGCAGTAGGATACAAGAACTACCCTGATAACGTGATCCGAGAGTTTGTAAAACAGTCAGCAGAAGCGGGCATCGACGTATTCCGTATCTTCGACTCGCTCAACTGGATCGATGGCATGAAGGTGGCGCTGGAAGAAACGCTGAACCAGGGCAAGATTGCAGAAGCCTGCATCTGCTATACTGGTGATATTTTGGACGACAGCAGAACCAAGTACAACTTGGATTACTATATCAGAATGGCAAAGGAATTGGAGAAGAGAGGATCTCACATTCTGGGTATCAAGGATATGTCAGGGCTTCTGAAGCCGATGGCAGCTTACAAGCTGGTACACGCGCTGAAAGAAGAAATCGGAATTCCTATCCATCTCCACACCCACGATACCAGCGGAAACGGCGTTGCAACCATTCTTATGGCAGCACAGGCTGGCGTAGATATCGTGGACGCTGCTTTCAACAGTATGAGCGGACTGACTTCACAGCCGGCACTGAACTCTGTCGTTGCAGCTCTTGAGCACAGCAGCAGAGACACGGGCATCGATGTGGATGGCATTCAGAAAATTTCTGAATACTGGAAGGATGTAAGACCGGTTTACAAGAAATTTGAGTCTGAACTGGTAACTTCATCAGCAGAGATCTACAAGTATGAGATTCCTGGCGGTCAGTATTCCAACCTGAAACCACAGGTAGAGTCCTTTGGCCTGGGTCATAAGTTCCAGGAAGTAAAGGATATGTACAAAGCGGTGAACCAGATGCTGGGTGATATCGTCAAGGTAACACCTTCTTCAAAGGCTGTGGGCGATATGGCTATTTTCATGGTGCAGAACGACTTGACGCCTGAAAACATTCTGGAGAAGGGCAAAGGCATCGACTTCCCGGATTCTATCGTATCCTTCTTCGAGGGCATGATGGGTCAGCCGGAAGGCGGTTTCAACAAAGACCTGCAGAAGCTGGTCCTGAAAGACAAGGAGCCGATTACCTGCAGACCTGGCGAGCTGCTTCCGCCAGAGGATTTCGAATACATCAGAACGGGACTGCAGAAGCACTTTGACCTAGAGGGCACGCCGCAGGAGGTCATCAGCTATGCGATGTACCCAAAAGTATTTGAGGATTACCACAAGAGCTTGAAAAAGGACGGAAACTTCAGATACATGGGCAGCGACATCTTCTTCCACGGGCTGGAAGAAGGCGAAACCTGCGAAGTAAAGCTGGAAGAAGGTAAGGTTCTGGTCATCAAACTGAATGAAATCAGAAAGATGGATGCAGAAGGCAACAGAGACTTGGTATTCGAAGTCAACGGCAACAGAAGAATCATCAAGATCAAAGACGAGGATATGAAGACTGCTGAGTCTTCCATCGCAACAGCTCGTTTTGCTGATGAAGATAATCCGCTTGAAATCGGTGCCAATATCCCGGGAAATATCATCAAAATTTTGGTGAAAGAAGGGGAAATGGTGACGGAAAAACAGCCGATTGCGGTCATCGAAGCGATGAAGATGGAAACAAACATTCTGGCTACGGCAAATGGAGTCGTAGACAAGATTTTCATCAACGAAGGACAGCAAGTAAAAGCTGGCGAACTGGTTGCAAGACTGAAAGACGAAGAAAAATAAGAATATTATAGGCAGAGTCTGCCGGGCAAGCGAATCGTTTGCCCGGTTTTTTCGTGGGGCTGATTATGCTGCAAGGGGATATACGGCTAGAACCTTTGAGCGAATCTACAAAGATGTGAATTTCTTCAGCACGAAGAAACAGCACATCATGGCACCGGAATTCTATATCCTGTATAACGGTACGGAGGAACTTCCTGAAGAATCTCTTATCCGTTTGTCTGACTGCTATATAGACGGTTCACCGGAAAACTCCATCGAAATAGTTGTAAAAATTTTGGATGTCAGTTACAATAAAGATAAGAACATACTAAAAAAATCAAGGATGCTTTATGAGTACAGCCGTTTCATTAAAATTGTCCGCGAAACTCTGGCGGCAAGCAGTGACAGAGAAGCTGCCGCGAAGGAGGCCGTGCGCATTGCAATGAGCGAGGGGCTGCTCAAAGAGTTTCTGGGCGTCTATGGATTGGAGGCGGCAGATATGGCATTCAGAGAATTCAACTATGAAGCGTTTATTGAACAAATAAAGCAGGACTATTTCAACGATGGCGTAGAATTAGGCGAACGCAAAGGAAAAGCGGCAGGACTGATCGAGACGTACCAGGAACTGGGCATTCCCAGAGAAGACGCAGTGACTAGAGTAAAAGAGAAGATGGGCCTATCTGCGGAAGAGGCAGAAACGTATATGGACGTATTTTGGAAGAAATAAGCTTTCTATATATAGCAGACGAGACTGGAGGTTCTCATGATAAGAAAAGCAACAAAAAATGATTTGGACTGGATAGAGGCAAGCTATGTGGAGCTGCTAGCACGGGAAGCGGCGGAAGGAAGCCATACCAACTGGCAGCTGGGCGTTTATCCCACCAGGGAGACAGCGCAAAAGAGTTTAGATGAACAGACTTTGTACGTCTTACAGGAAGAGGACGGGCTCTGTGGCAGTATGATTCTCAACCAGATACAACCGGAAGTCTACGCCCAGGTTTCCTGGTCTATTGCGGCAGAACCGGAGAAGGTTTTGTTAATCCATACTCTGTGTATACCGCCATCCAAAGCTGGACGAGGGTTTGGCAAAGTCATGGCAGGTTATGCCGAAGAAAAGGCCAGGGAGATGGGGTGCAGGGTCATCCGATTGGATACCTATATTGGGAACAAACCAGCTGCGTCGCTTTACAGCAATCTGGGTTATCGTTACGCGGGTAAGGCAGCAACCTTGCACGAAGGTGTGATACCAGAAGAACTGATTTTTTTCGAAAAGAAACTCTGATTATATGGAAAACTTTAAGATACCATACCGTTACTTTTGACAGGGTGATAAGACCATCCGCCGTCTGAGGTAACGGTATTTTTTTTCGCCAAAACAAAAAAATACGGAGCATAGATAGAAAATTAACGAAAAATAAACGGTTCATGTTCTAAAATAAAGCCATAAGGGAGGAGAAGATGACAAAGAAACTATTTTTTAACGGCAATATCATCACAATGGATCCGGGACGGCCGGAGGCAGAGAACCTTTTAATCGAAGATGGAATCATCCGAAAGGTCGGTTTGACGACAGCAGAAGTCAATCAACTGAAAGACAGCGAAAGCGTGGAACCTGTAGACCTTGTGGGAATGACCTGCATACCCGGCTTTCACGACAGCCACATGCACATGGTGGAATATGGATATAACAAGAAATACTGTGTCGATTTGTCCGGAGCGAAGTCCATAGAGGAAGTCGTACAGATGATGAAGACTTTTATTCTGGAAAGGGGTCTCCCGGCAGGAAGCTGGGTCATGGGCATGCGCTGGAATCAGGAAAATTTCAAAGAGAAACGGCTGCTGACCAGGGAGGACCTGGACAGAGTTTCAGACAGCCACTACATCTTTACCAAACGGGTATGCATCCATATCGCTGCGGCCAACAGCAAGCTGCTAGACTTATGCGGTGTGAACGAAAACACTTTTTTGGAGGATGAGAACATCGGACGCAGCGCAGACGGCAGACCCGACGGCCTCATCTACGAGGATGCCATCAGTGGAGTCATTCTGCAGAAGAAACCACCGCTGACGGTAGAAGAAATTGAGCGTATCATTGCGGATACAGCGGGAGAGATAAAATCCAAAGGGTTTACTTCTATTCAGAGTGATGACATGAAAGCGTTTTCCGACTTTCAGTCGAAGGAAAACATCTTGCGAGCCTACGATAATTTGCGAAACCGCGGGCAGCTGCCCATCAGAGTTTTTGAGCAGATACAGGTTTCCTCTATGGCTGAGTTTCTGCAGATTCGAGAGTTCCTCAAAGAAATCGAAGAGGACGAAATGTTCTCCCACAGCAGGTTGAAATTGATCTTAGATGGTTCTCTGGGAGCGTCTACAGCAGCTATGAAAAATCCTTACAAAGGCAGCAAGGACAATTACGGCATCCTCAACTTCAGCGATGAAGAGATAAAACAGCTGGTAGAATTTGCATATGAGAAGGATTTGCAGGTCTTGTGCCACTGCATTGGCGATAGAGCCATCGAGCAGGCGATTCGCGTCATCGGCGGCAGCCAGGAAAAATATGGGGGAGATAGACGTCCGAGGCTGGTACACTGCCAGATCTGCAGTAAAGAGCAGGTGGAGCAGATGGCATCTTTTCAGCTGATGGCGGACATTCAACCTGCTTTTGTTCCTACAGACTACAAGGTGGTCTTTGACAAAATAGAAGCAGAGGAGCGCTTTGCTCTTTATCCTTGGAAAACCATGCTGGACAAAGGCATCCGCATCAGCGGCAGTTCTGACGCGCCGGTAGAGTCTTATGATGCACTGTACGGCATACAGACGGCGATGACACGGTCAGGACTGGATGGAAAACCAGAGGGCGGCTGGCTGCCAGCCGAAAAGCTGTCTGCTATGGAAGCGCTGCGGCTGTATACGCAGGCACCAGCTATTTCCGTATTTATGGAAGACAAACTTGGAAAGATAAAAGAAGGTTTCAAAGCTGATTTGACCATGTTAGATCAAAATCCTCTGGAAACTCCAGCAGAAAAGATCTATCAGATCAGTGCTGTGAACACCTTCTGTAATGGAAGAGGAGAGTGAGAAAATGAAAAAAGTGTTTATTAACGCCAACGGTTACGCCATGGACGAGGCAGAGAGCCGATTTGAGGCTGTCTATGTGGAAGACGGCATCATCTCGTCTGTAGGCAGCAACGAAGAAGTCCTCGCCAGCGCAGAGGAAGCGGAAGTTGTCGACCTTGCAGGCAAAACGCTGCTGCCCGGTTTCAACGACAGTCACATCCATCTGCTCAGCTACGGCTACAGCCTGGAAGTCTGCGATCTCAACGATTGCAGAAGCCTGGAAGAACTGAAATCGCGTCTGCGGAAATACATTGCAGACAACAGCATTGAGAAAGGACAGTGGGTCGAAGGCAGGGGCTGGGACCAAAACCAATTTGACAGCAAAGAGATGCCTGACAGGCTGGATCTGGACGAGGAGTTTGGCGACTATTACGTCGTCCTAACCAGAACCTGCGCTCAGATTTCTGTCGTAACTACCAATGTACTGCAGCTGGCGGGCATCTATGAGAATCCACAGCAGATTGAAGGCGGCATGATACTTGTCGACGAGAACCATATTGCCACCGGTCTGCTGACAGGTCTCGCTACAGAAATCGTCTACAAGATCATTCCGAAGCTGGGCGTTGCGAGAATCAAAAAGTGCATTCTAGCTGCCTGCAACAAATACATCACCAGCGGCATGACCTCAACACAAACTGATGATTTTGAACTGCTGCGAGCGGGCAATTTTAAGGAAATTCTGCAGGCCTATGAGGAACTGGACAGAGAGGGACTGCTGCCCATGCGCGTCAATCTGATGCTCCATCTGCCCACTCTTGAAGAATTAAAAGAGTTTATTGCGTTAGGTTATAAAACAGGCGACGGCAGCCCATATTTCCGCATCGGACCGTTTAAGACCATCACTGACGGATCTCTGGGCGGCAGAACGGCGGCGCTGAGGGAACCTTACAGCGATAATCCCGAAGGCATGGAAGAAAATGCAGGCGAGATGTATATCACGAAAAAAGAACTAGAAGACTTGACCAGGCTGGCCTTTGACAACGGTCTGCAACTTGTGTCTGACGGCATCGGCGACAGAGCCATGAGAACTGTCTTAGACGTTTTTAGCAAGATCATCGAGGAACATCTGGGTGAGGACCTGCGCTTCGGCATCGATCACTGTCAGATAACAACTGAAGGAATCATCGAAGACTTTGCCAAATACGGTATTATCGGCGGTCTGGAACTGATTTTCCTGGCATCAGACATCGCCATCGTCTCTGACCGGATCGGAGAGCACAGAGCAAAGATGTCTTATAACTGGAAGAAGTTCAAGGATCTGGGCGTGGTCATCGCGGCTGGCTCCGACAGCCCGGTAGAGGAATACAATCCGCTTCACGGCATCTATGCATCGGTGACCCGCTGTACCTATGACAAGCAGCCAGAAGGCGGCTATCATCCGCAGCAGAAATTATCCGTCGATGACGCCATCCACGCCTTTACTACGGGACCGGCTTACGCGACCTTTGAGGAGGATAAGAAGGGAACCATTGAGAAAGGCAAGTACGCCGATTTTGTCGTATTGGACAGAGACTTATATGCGGTCGATCCCCTCGCCATCATGGATACCAGCGTTGTGATGACCGTAGTAGGCGGCGAAATCGTATATCAGAAATAGGAGAAAACATGGATTATATTTTGTACAATGGAAACTTTATATCCATGGAGGGTGAAACAGAGAGGTATCAGGCTGTCGCCATCTGCGGCGATAAGATTGCCTGCACTTATGGAACAAAAGATCAGTTTCCAAAGCGCTGTTTCGGCACCAAGATGATTGATCTGGCCGGCAGGACGGTACTGCCCGGCTTTATCGACAGCAATATTCATATGGTGCAGAGCGGGCTTCTGCAATACTGCGTCAAAATCAACGCTGAAACGAAGGACGCGTTTTTACAGCATCTGCAGGAAAAGGCTTTGGAGTTTGAAGACGGAGAATTGGTCTGGTGTATCGGCTATAACGAAGAGACCATCGACGTAACCCGATGGGATCTGGATCAGGTCTCCTCCAGCCACCCCATCGTAGTCAGCAGGACGGAGTTTCATAAAACCGTGGTCAACACGACTGCATATAATATGCTGCAGATTCCCAGCAGCTTGTCCGGCGTCATCAGAGATGAAAATGACATGCCTACAGGCGTACTGCGAGGGGAAGCCAGCGGTTTTGCCAGGAGAAAACTGTACACCAACTTTGTCAGCGACGACTTGCGGCGCAAAGCGGTCCGGGACATGGAGCGGGAAGCTTTTCGCTACGGTATCACCACAGTAAACGCCATGGAGGGCGGAGCTTTCTTCTCCGGCAGGGACATCGATATTGTGAATGCCTATGCCAAGGATAGTGCTCTGAATATCCTGCTCTTTCCACAGACCATGGACGTGACCAGAATCAAAGAAATGGGGCTTTCGAGAATCGGGGGAAATATCTACCTGGACGGCTCTATTGGATCAAAGAATGCCGCTTTGATGACAAATTATAGAGGTTGTGAGCACAACGGCACCCTGTATTATTCCCAGGACGACGTCAACCAATTTGTTCTGGAAGCTCATGCACAAGGCATGCAGATCGCTCTGTCCTGTATCGGCCCCAGAGCCATAGACCAGGCTTTGACTGCCTTTTCTTCTGCCTTTGAAGCCGTCGGCAGTGGTAATCACAGACACAGGATGGAACTCTTCGTGCTGCCAGATGCAGAGCAGATAGACAAAGCCATCGCTCTGGGACTGATCTTGTCTATGCGCCCCAACTACGATGATCTCTGGGGCGGCAGTCAAGGCATGTATGCGGCAAACATGGGCAGCGGCTGGGAAGCCTGTAATCCTGTGGGACAAGTGGTCCGCCGGGGCGGCATCGTCTGCGGTGGATCAGAATACAGTGTGACACCGTTGAATCCGCTGATTTCAATTAGATCCTGTCTGCTGCACAGTCAGGAAGAACAGAGGATTTCACTCTATGAAGCATTGAAAACCTACACCGTCAATGGCGCCTATGCTAATTTTGCCGAGGATTCCATTGGGCAGATTCGGGAAGGCATGCAGGCAGATTTGGTGGTGCTGGACGAGGACCCTTTTGCTGTCAGGGAGCAGAGTTTAGGCGACATCGGCATCACTATGACCATGAAGAGTGGACGAATTGTCTATTCCAAGGGGGAAGCAGAATGGAAATAAGAATATACCTGCTTCAAAGGCCACACATAGAAATAGATGGCAAAGAGGCGTTTACCAAATTGAATAACAAGGCTTTTGCTATGATACTTTACTTGGCCTCGAAGCAGGGACAGGCAGTTTCCAAGGAGGTGCTCAGCGAGATATTTTGGCCAGAGCAGCAGGGTGAAAATGCCCGCTCCAACCTGAGGCAGAATCTATCCTACATCAAAAAAATCTGTACGGAGGAGCTTGCCGAGCTTTGTACGGAAGAGGTGTCTGTCATCTCCTCGGAAAGAAACGTCTGCAGTCTCAATGAAAACCTGGATATCAAAGTGGATTTGATTGAGTTTTGGCACAACCTCAGAGCAGGGTACGCGGCGGAGGATGCCGATGACAGAATCCGTTATCTGCAGGCTGCTGCAGATGCTTATAGGGGCAGCGTTCTTTCCGGCGTCTACGTCAGAGGCAGTGCCACTTTTGAAGAATGGCTCATGTTTGAACGGGAGTCGGTCAATCAAAATCTGGTCAGGGTCTGCAAGGACCTGGCCTCCATCTACCAGGAAAAAGGGATGGCGGAAAGGGCGATTGATTGTCTCAAGAAGCTGCTGCAGATGGATCCTCTCTTGGAGGAGGTGCATTTAGAACTGATGAGACTCTACTACGAAAATAAGGAGAGGGCGAAGGCTATCTGTCAGTACAAAGAGTGTGTGAGGATTCTGGGGGAGGAGCTGAACATCAGTCCGATGGAGGAGACGCGGAGTCTTTATCAGAAAATTTCTGAAGAAGGATCTGATTTCGTTCTTCCGCAAGCTGATCTTGCAGAGCAGAACAGTCAGAATCGTGTGCTTGTCCTGCGCCCGTCTGCACCTGCGCCGATGGATTACGAAAGCATTTACACCTTATTGGAGCCTGTGGTGGAGGATGGCAGCCTGGTTCCCGATTATTTGAAGCGAGGGCTTGCCCTCTTGTTCCCGCAGTATTCAGACAGGCTGGACGGACAGAATCTGCCGGAAATTTATCTGTTTTATACAATCAAGAAGTTATTGGAACATTTGAGTGAAAAAGGTAAGCTGACGATTCAGGTGGAGGACGGAGACGGCCTTGACGGTAAAACGAAGCAGCTTATCCATTATTTGTCAGGTAATTTGGATCATCCAAATATCGAAATCATATAAATCTGGAGGAAATTATGTCTAACAAACAAGAAACAAACACTGGGCTGCGTAAAGAACTGGGCTTGTTCCACAGCGTATCCATCGTCGGCGGAATCATGATCGGCTCTGGTATCTTCTACGTAAGCACCTACGTACTCTCAAGATCCGGCCTCTCGGCAGGTTTTGCCGTATTGGCCTGGGTCATTGCCGGACTGATGTCTCTGATGGCAGCTCTTTGCTATGCAGAACTGGGTACCTCGATGCCTCAGGCAGGAGGTACATACAATTATATCTCTAAAGCTTATGGACCGGGAATTGGATTCTCTATGGGTATTACCGACTTCTTTATTTCACAGTCGGGCTCTATCAGTGCCCTTGCCGTTGGATTTTCTACGTATTTCAGCATATTGGTACCGCTGACGGAGTGGCAGATCAAAGCCATGGCTATCGCAATTATCGTAGCATTATCACTGATTAACATGGCAGGCGTGAAAAAGGGCGGCAACGTACAGGGCATCTTCATGATTGCCAAGCTGGTACCCATTGCCATCATCATTGCCTGTGGTTTTATCATGGGCAAAATGAACAATCCGATGGACATCGTGCCCGGCCAGGGCTTGAACCCTCTGAGCGCTTTTGCCCTGGCTATTGTAGCCGCACTGTGGGCTTATGATGGATGGAGTTCTGTCTACATCGTTTCTGAAGAGCTGAAGAACCCAAAGAGAGACTTGCCGAGAGCTGTAACAATCGGCGTGCTAGGCGTCACTTTAGTTTACGTATTGTTCAACTTCGCATTACTGAAGGTGCTGCCGATTGACGAAATTGTGGCAACAGAAGCACCGGGAACCATGGCTGCGGAAGCCCTCTTCGGAAAACCGGGAGCTGTATTGGTGACCATCGGAGCGCTGATTGCAATTTTCGGTTCCTGTAACGGCTGCATTCTGGCTTATCCAAGAGAATATTTCGCCATGGCCAGAGACAAGCGGTTCTTCAAAGTCTTTGCGAAAATCAACCCAAAGACGGGAACACCTGTCAATGCACAGATTGCTACAATGATTGTATCTTCACTGCTGATTCTCTTCGGTACTTTCGAGCAGCTGACTGCTCTGGTCGCATTCTGTGCATGGATTTACTACACCTTGGGTGTATCTTCAGTTTATGTATTTAGAAAGAAATATCCGGATATGGAAAGGCCGTATAAGGTATGGGGCTATCCGGTGCTTCCAGCGGTGACGATCCTGCTGTCACTAGTCGTGTTGGTTACTACCCTTTGGGAAGATCCGATGAATTCCGTCATCGGCGTCGTCATTCCGATTGCAGGGTATATACTGTATCATGTTTATTTCAAAAAGCAGGCACAAAAGGAAGACTAATCCTATCTCTCGATAACGTCAGCTATCGATGTTAGACAGATTTTGTCCATCGGAGATGGCTGATGATCGCAATGATAAAGCCGGATAAGATGCTGGGTGCGCCCAGGATTTTGTCCGGTTTTTCGTGTTCAGCTTTGTTTTAGGAGACAGTCCCATCTGCAGAATAGACCGCCAGAGACAACAGACAACATCCATTGACCCTGGTTTGGTTTTATGGTATGATGACAGAAGGAGGGTAGTGTGATGTTTAGAAAAGATAAAAAAGAGTTTACAAAATTCGTATGTATCTTATGTGGTTTGGTTTTTAGCTTCGCAGCGATTATTCCTGTGACAATTTATTTTGTCAGCAGACGAAAAGAGGGATAGAGATGAGTCATTATTTAGATAAGTTAAGCGCTAGTGGAGTCGATGTATCTGGCACGATGGACAGGTTTATGAACAACGAGGATTTGTATAAACGGATACTCAAGAAGTTCTTATCTGACACCAGCTTTGCAGATGCGGCAAAAGCAAAAGAAGAAGGCAGAGACGAGGATGCGCAGATGTATATTCACACCCTGAAGGGCGTGTCTGCCAATTTGGGATTGACACCGATTTTTTCGATTACAGATGAGATGATGCAGCATTTCCGCGACGATAATCTCGAAGCCGCTTATGGTCTCTTCGATTCTTTAAAAGAGGCTTACAATAAATTCGTAGCACTGATCAATGAAATCTGAAAAATAAATAATTTGGTATCCTGACTAGAAAAACTATTAAAATTATTGTATGTGTACCAGAACTGCTTGACTTTTCTACATATTATTACTAGAATAATGTCGAAAGAAAGCAGTTAAAGCAGTTTACAAAATAAGTCATAAGGAGAACAGGCAAAATGTAAGGGAATTTTGCCTGTTCTTTTTAAGTGGGAATAGGAATCTTGAAGCCCTAGCCCGATTTACTTTAAGTAAATCGTTGGCAGGTCTCATGCGAAAAATCCCCAAATCTCGATTTGGCAGACTTGACCGCTTGATTGCGTCATTTCCACGTTTTTTATTATGACAGAGCGAATTTTGTTCAGGAAGGCATGTCTTTGCGGAAACCATCAAACAAAAAGTTATAAAACCTAAAAAATAATTTGACATTGTACAGCGGATTCGTTAAAATAAATAGTATAATGCAAATAATGACAAGAAAAGCAAGTTTATGGATTGCTTTGCAAAAGGAGACAAAGAATGGCTTATAGCAAATTCAGTGAATTAGTCGAAAAATGTAAACAGAAACCCCATACGAAGACTGTAGCCGTTGCTGGCGCAGCAGACGAACATGTGCTGGAAGCCATCGTAGAAGCGGAAAAAATAGATCTCGTAAGGCCTATTTTGATTGGAAATACTGGTGAGGTTGAGAATGTCCTCAGGAAGCTGGGCGAAGATCCTGCCGACTACAGGATGATTCATGCTGAAACAGCGGCTGACTGCGGCATAGAAGCAGTGGAGCTGATCAAAAATGGTGAAGCTGAATTCATCATGAAGGGCATGCTGGATACCAAGGATGTGCTGAAACCTTTGGTGAAGAAGGAGAACGGACTCCATACGGGCAGAGCGATGTGCGTCTTCGCCTACACGGAAGTGCCGCAGATGAAAAGACTCCTGGCTGTATCCGATGGCGGCATGATTCCTTACCCTACTTTGGAACAGAAAAAAGATATTGTTCTTAATTGCGTAGATGTTCTTCACAAATTGGGTGTGGAGAATCCGTCGGTGGCAGTGTTGGCTGCTGTGGAGAAAGTGAACCCTAAAATGGTAGAAACAGTCGATGCAGCGGCTTTGATTGAGATGAATCGGAACGGCGAAATCCCGGGGTGCGAAATCGTGGGGCCGGTTTCCTTTGACATCGCCATGAGTAAGGAAATTGCAAAGACGAAGAAATACGACTGCCCTTATTGTGGGGACTTTGACATGTTCTTAGTACCTACGATTGCAGCAGGTAATCTGATGCACAAGGCCATGGTTTTGTGCGGTGGTTCCAAGATGGCAGGCGTCGTGGTCGGCGCAAAGGTGCCCGTCGTATTGACCTCAAGAGGCGCGTCCACGGAAGAGAAGTTTGTTTCCCTGGCACTGGCTTCTTTGATTTCCTAATCGTATTTTTAAAAGAGCTAAGAAAGGAGAATACCAATGGATTATAGAATTTTGGTCATCAATCCAGGGTCCACTTCTACGAAGGTTGCGGTCTATCTTGAGCGGGATCAGCAGTGGGTAGAGAGCATTTCCCATACACAGGAAGAACTGGAGCCTTTTGCTGACATCTACTCACAGATGGATTTTCGTTCAGACCTGGTAAAAGAATGCTGTGAAGAACACGGTGAGCGAATTGAGGACTTTGACGCTGTTGTAGGCCGGGGCGGCCTTCTTCCGCCCGTGCACACTGGTGCATATGAAGTGAACAAATACATGCTGGACTGTCTGAAATACAGACCGCAGCTGCAGCATGCTTCAAACCTGGGCGCTCCCATTGCTTATAGAATTGCGCAGAAGGCAAACTGCAAAGCTTATATCTACGATGCAGTGGCAGTGGACGAGATGGAAGAACTCTATCGGATTACCGGCATCAAAGATGTATTCCGAATTGGCAGAGGTCATAATCTGAACATGCGGGCTGCAGTGCTGAACCTCTGTGAGCAGAAGGTCATCGACTACAAGGATCACAACATTCTCAGTGTCCATTTAGGCGGCGGCATTTCTGTCGGCCTCTTTGCTCACGGCAGACTGGTAGACATGATTTCCGACGATGAAGGACCTTTTTCACCGGAGAGAGCCGGCGGTCTTCCAGGTTATGCCATTGTAGATTATTGTTACGATATATATGATGACAAAGCCGACATGATGAGGCAGATGCAGAGAAAGGGCGGCCTGGTATCTCACTTCGGTACTTCCGATTCCAGAGAGGTTGAGAAGCGGGTTTTGGCCGGAGATGAACACGCTAAACTGGTCTACGATGCTATGGCACTGAATATCGCAAAGAATATTGCCAAGCTGTCGGTGGACGTCAACGGAAACATCGACTATATTGTTCTTACGGGCGGCATCGCTTATTCAAGTTATATCACAAAGGCTGTCAAAGAGCGAGTGGAATTCATAGCTCCGGTAGAAGTCATTCCAGGAGAAAAAGAAATGGATTCACTGGCAAATGGAGCGCTGCGCGTATTAACTGGCGTAGAAACTGCCAGAATTTTAGTAGAAGAGGAGTATTCTAATGTCTAATAACAAGAGATGGCTGTACCTGGGCGTAGGTACAATCTTATTGATTTTCTGTGGATTGATTTATGGCTGGTCCCTGTTTAAGGAACCTTTTGGTCAGGTGTATCCTGATTGGTCCTTGTCCCAGTTATCGATGACATTCACAATTTCGATGGTGTTTTTCTGTTTGGGCGGATTTGTGGCTGGCAAATTGTCAGCAAAGCTAAAGCCGAGATATATCATCATGCTGTCAGGTGTTCTGCTGTTGGTCGGTTTTTTTGGTGTTTCCCGCTTGAATCCTGACAATTCATCTTCCAGCCTGACCATGCTTTACATCTGCTACGGCGTTTTAGGCGGCACGGGAGTAGGATTCAGTTACAATAGTGTCATTTCAACGATGAACAAATGGTTTCCGGACAAACCGGGCCTTGCCTCTGGCATCATGATGATGGGCTTTGGCTTGGGTGCACTGATCCTGGGCAGCGTTGCGACCAGCTTGGTTGCTGCTAAGGGTGTATTTACTACTTTCATGATTTTGGGCATTATCATCTTTATCGTTTTAGTCGTCGGTTCTCTGTTTATTAAAAATCCAGAGGCGCCAAAGGGGACAGACGGAGCGGCGCCAGCCCTGGAGGGGATGACGACAGGAGAAATGCTGAAGACATCTTCTTTCTGGATTTTCATTATCTGGTGCATTATCGCCAACTCGGCTGGTCTGATGGTCATCAACAGCGCGGCATCGATTGCAATCGCTTTTGGTGCACCGGCAATTGTGGGCATGGTGGTTTCCGTCTTTAACGGGGCGGGCCGTGTCATCATCGGCGGTGTCTTTGACAAGCTGGGAAGAAAAAACACGATGCTGATCAATATGGTCGTTATGGCAGTAGCTGGTGTCTCCCTGTTTTTCGGCGCAAAGACTTCAGCGATGATTTTGATCTTGCTGGGTCTGCTGTGTATGGGCATTTCCTATGGCGGCAATCCGACGATTTCTTCGGCTTTTATCAATCGGGAATACGGACCGAAGCACTTCCCTGTAAACTTTAGCTTAGGTAACTTTTCTCTGATCCCAGCGGCAATTCTGGGGCCGATGATTTCCAGCAAGCTGGTGGAAAGTGCAGACGGAAAGTATGACACCACATTCCTTGCCATCATCATCTGTGCAGCAGGCGCTTTTGTGCTTTGGATCATACTGAATGGCGCATGTGGAAAAGACAAGAAATAAATTACGATAAAATGAAAGATGCCGGGCTGGCTTTTGGAAAATTCCATTTGCTGGTCCGGCATATTCTGCGTTTAGAAAGGAGTGATTGTCTTGGTGCATGAACCATATATTCGAGAAATTGCAGGAAGTGATACGGTTATTTTGTTCGTTCACGGCATCATGGGAACGCCGAGGCACTTTCGTGACTTTCTGCCTCTGGTGCCGGACTCTTGGTCTGTCTATAATATACTGCTGGACGGCCATGGAAAGACTGTCCAGGATTTTTCCCACACTTCCATGGAAAAGTGGAAGACCCAGGTCAGCGGTCTGATGGATCATCTGGCGCAGCGGTATGATCGGATTTTGATTGCCGCACACTCCATGGGAACACTTTTTGCAATCTCCGAGGCGATAGAGCACGGAGGAAAAGTGAGGGGACTTTTCCTCTTGGCGGTGCCCCTAAAAGTTGCAGTAAAGCCTTCGGCAGTGATCAATTCCATGAAAGCAGCTTTTGACTGTGTGCCAGAGGATGATGCGGTGGCCATGGCTGCCAGGGACGCCTACAGCATTGCTCCCAGCAGGAAGGCGTGGTCTTATGTGCGCTGGATTCCCCATTATCTGGAGCTGCTACAGGAAATCAAAGAAACGAGAGAGCGGATTTCTCTGGTGACTGTGCCCTGCTGCGCCTTCCAGTCTGAGAAGGACGAACTGGTCTCTATGGACTCCATCAAGTACCTGCGGCGCAATGAGCGAATAGAGATTTCTGTTTTGCGGAAGTCCGGGCATTTCTATTATGACCCGGAAGATTACGCCTATCTGCTGGAATGCTTTCAGCTATTTGTGGGGCAGTATATGGTCTAGGATGGCCGCAGGCGTCTAGCTGCTTCAACCGCCCTTGCCAGCAGATTTCAAAAACTTTTGAAAAGCCTATTGACATTCTTAACTGTAACATTTATAATTACAGAAAATGATAACTGTAAATACAAAAGTAACAGATTAGGAGGATAGAGATGAAAAGATTTAAAAAAATTGCTGCCGTATTGGCCGTGATGATGATTGCTGTGCTGACCATGGCCGCCTGCGGAAGTGAAAAGCAGGACGTGGCGCCTTCAGATCAGAGAACCAGCGCCGGTTTTGAAAATTTTGAAGGTGAGATTTTAGGCGGCGGCGTGGCAGCTGAAGACATTTTTACAAAAGCAGACCTGACCATGGTCAACGTGTGGGCGACCTATTGCAGCCCATGTATCGAAGAGATGCCGGATCTTGGTAAGATCGCCAAAGAGTACAAGGACAAAGGCTTTCAGATCGTGGGCATTGTCAGTGACACCTATGATCCCCAGGATCCAACAGCCAAAGACATCGTAGAGCAAACTGGCGCAGATTATACCCACATCGTGCTGAATACAGATTTGATGAACGGCCCTTTGCAAGACGTCCAAGTCGTGCCGACCACCTTCTTTGTCGACAAAGATGGCAATAAGGTAGGCCAGACGATTACTGGCTCCAAGAGCGAAGAGAAATGGAAGAAAATCATCGATGATCTGCTGAGCCAGATTTAAGAGGAGGCGTTATGAAAAGAACTTTACTTGGAGGCGTGATAGCAGCTGCAGGCATCGCATTCATCATCATCGGCGCCATGCGGGGAGAGATAGGAACGGTATTTATGAAAGCGACAAAAATATGTTTGGAGTGTATTGGAATTGGCTAAGGAGATAAGAAAAGCAAAAGACAGAATGCGGCTGTGGGTGCAGATTGCTTTTACGGCCATTACCAATGGATATTTAATCGGTTTCATACAGGGCAAAATTTATACGGGACCGGCAAAGAATCTCTGCGTGCCGGGACTTAACTGCTATTCCTGTCCGGGAGCCCTGGGGTCCTGCCCCATCGGTTCGCTGCAGGCTGTCCTCGGCAGCAGAGACTACAAGTTTTCCTTTTATGTCCTTGGATTTCTGCTGCTGTTTGGCTCGCTGCTAGGCAGATTCGTCTGTGGATGGCTCTGTCCTTTCGGCCTCGTACAGGATCTGCTCTACAAGATTCCTTTTGTAAAGAAGAGAAAGAATCTGCCGGGACACGGGGTACTCAAGTGGTTGAAATATATGATTTTAGTTGTCTTTGTAATTTTGCTTCCGCTGTTTGCTGTGGACCTTTTTGGTCAGGGAAAACCCTGGTTTTGTGAATACATCTGCCCCAGCGGAACTCTGTCGGGAGGAATTCCGCTGGTATTAGCCAGCGAACCGCTGCGGCAGACCATCGGTTTCCTCTATGCTTGGAAGATGGCAATTCTCGTCCTCTTAGTGATACTGTCAGTGATCGTTTACAGACCGTTTTGTAAATATCTGTGTCCACTGGGTGCTGTATACGGCCTGTTTAATCCGATTGCCTTTAAACGATTTGAGGTTGATCAGGAGAAATGTGTGAAATGCGGCAAATGCCAGAAGGTCTGCAAGATGGATATTAAAGTATGGGAAAAGCCGAACAGCCTGGAGTGCATCAGGTGTGGCGACTGTATCAAAAGCTGTCCGACTGGAGCTTTGAGGAAAGGAAAGAAAAATGACTAGTGAATTTACGATAGCAGTGCATGCGCTGGTGTTTTTAAATCATAAGGGTGAGACCCTGGACAGCGAAACACTGGCGGAAAATGTCTGTACGAATCCTGTTCGTGTCAGAAAAGTGATGGCAAAACTGAAAAAGGCCGGTTTTGTTGCCACAAAAGAAGGTGTAAGAGGGGGGTATTCCATGGCCAAGGATGCGAAGGAGATCAACTTGTGCCAAATTGGTGATGCCTTGGACGTGGATTTTGTTAAAGCCTCTTGGAAGTCGGGTAATCCGGAGATGAACTGCCTCATTGCTTCTGGTATGGCGGGCATTATGGATGGAATTTACGAGGAACTCAATGAGGGGTGCAGGCGTGAATTGGAACGTATAACAATTGATAACATAAACAACAAAATTTTTAAGGAGGACTAGATCATGAAAAAGTATGATGCAATTATGATTGGATTTGGAAAAGGCGCAAAAACCCTGGCAGGGAAGATGGCCGCTAACGGCAGCAAAGTGGCTATGATTGAAAAGGATGCCGGCATGTACGGAGGTACCTGTATCAATGTAGGCTGTATCCCGTCCAAATCTCTGGTGAGAAGTTCTGGTCTGTCTGCACTGGATGAGAAAGCTTCTTTTGAGGAAAAAGCCGAAAAATATCGTCTTGCTATAGAGGAAAAACGCCGTGTGACCAGTATGCTTCGCGGCAAGAATTACAGTAAGCTGGCCGATCATCCTAATATTGAGGTGATTTTAGGCGATGCCTCCTTTGTTTCTAATAAAGTCGTGCAGATAGAGGCAGACGGTGAGACTTTCGAAATTGAAGGAGAAAAGATTTTCATCAACACAGGCGGTACGCCGGTGATTCCGCCGATTGAAGGCTTGGCGGGCAATCCTTACGTTTATACCAGTGCGACTTTGATGGATCTGGATCAGCTTCCGCAGCACCTGGTTATCATCGGCGGCGGCTATATCGGACTGGAGTTTGCGTCCATGTACTCTGGTTTCGGTGCAAAGGTTTCGGTCGTACAGGACGGGGAAACTTTTATACCGAGGGAAGACAGAGATATCGCAGAGGCGATCAAAGGTGCGCTGGAAGCAAAAGGTGTCAGCTTCTACCTGGGAGCAAAGACGGAGAAGGTAGAGACTGGCGAGGGCAGAGCTGTTGTCAGATTAAACTGGCAGGGGCAAGAGGTGGCTCTCGAGGCGGAGGCAGTATTGGCTGCCACGGGAAGAAAAGCGAATACGGCAGATCTGCAGGCTGAGAAGGCAGGCGTAGAACTCGACAAGCGAGGCGCTGTCATCGTAGACGAAAAGCTGAAGACGACGGCGGAGAACATCTGGGCTATGGGCGATGCCAAAGGCGGACTGCAATTTACATATGTTTCCTTAGACGATTTCCGTATCATCTGGTCACAGATGAACGGCGGGCAGTATTCTCAGGCAATCAGAAAGAATGTGCCATATAGCGTCTTCATCACACCGTCCTTCTCAAGAGTGGGCTTGAACGAGGACGAGGCGCGAAAAGCCGGTTACAACGTAAAAATCGCCAAACTTCCTGCCGCAGCAATTCCAAAGGCACAGGTGCTGAAGAGTACGACAGGCCTGCTGAAAGCCGTCATCGATGCTGATACAAACCAGATTTTGGGCGCGATGCTCTTCTGTGAAGAGTCCTATGAAATGATCAATATCGTCAAGCTGGCAATGGATCTAGGCGCAGATTATCACGTATTAAAAGAGCAGATCTTTACACATCCGACCATGAGTGAGGCACTCAACGATTTGCTTGATGTATAAAGGATATTGATGTGAAGGGTTATCAGATTAACTGATTTTAATCCCCCACTATGCATCAGCCTAAACGGCGCAGAGCAATAATGCTCTGCGTCGTTTCTTCACTTAGGGGCAGACTTCTCTAAACGAAAGACACTGTGGTGAATTGTGATTGCAAAATCTGCAAAATCATGGTAATATATTACATGTAAAATACAGAGGAGGGCAGAACAGTGACAGACAAGGTTGAACGAAAATCCCTGGTAGATCAAGTGTACAATCTGATATTGAGGAAGATTCAGAGGCGGGAACTGGTTCCAGGAGACAGACTGAATATAGAAGAACTGGCAAAGGCCTTTGACGTCAGCAGAACACCAGTCAGAGAGACCATCAATCGCCTGATTCAGGAAGGTTTTGTGGAGCAAAAACACAATGTTGGTCCCAGCATTATCAAATTGGATGAAGAGCAGGAGAGAGATTTGATAGAAGCCAATGCCTATCTCTTTGATATCGTGATTGATACTTATCGGCAGATGGACAGTCTCGATGGTTTGATTGCGGATTTGGAAGAAATTGTGGATGAACAGTCCAGAGCCTATGAGGCGCAAGATGACAACGGCTTTCACGAAGCGTCAGTAGGATTTCATAAGGTGATGATTGATTATTGTACTAACCAGACCATTAGAGAGTGCACCAAGAAAACCCAGAATCAGATTAACATGTGCACTTTCGCATATCTGGCGGTTATTGAAAATCGCAAGTTGAGTATTCAGGCTCATACTGCCATCAAGAATGCGCTGAAAATAAGGGATATTGACAAGGCACAAGAGCTGATGAAGGAACACAATCGGTTTTCAGAAATTGGGTATATGACAGAGAAAAAATAATTTATTGAAAAATTTCAGTCGAATAATAGGGACTGAAATTTTTTTACACAAAAACATATTGCATATTACATGTAATATGTTATAATTAAGAAAAGTCAGAAACTTGCGAAAAGAGTACAGGAGGTTCATTATGGAGAAAAGTTTATATTATCCGCTGAAGGAAGAAGGTCTCACGACTTTGATGCTACGTTACGACTATCGTACAGATCGGGAGTACATCATCGCAGCCAAGGAATGGGATAGCGATATTGAGTGGAGCAATTTTAATAAGACATTTTATGCTGACAGCCTTTTGACAGAGAACGACATCAGGCTGAACAACAGAGAGACGAGAGCCTTGATTGATAAGTACGGCCTTACAGACTATCTGGAAGAAGTTTTTAATCTGCTGAGAAGGGGGAAGTTTTTCGGACTGGACTGCTACTATTACGACAGGAAGGACATGCGCTTTACGGCCAACTTACATAGTGTCGTCCTGGGTGTCAATAACAAAGATCATGCCCTCTATACAGGAGGCATCCGGCGCCATGATCGCGATGAAGAGGAAATCGAAGTCATCATCGACGGTCTGAACCTGGGCCGCGCCCAGAGTCACAAGAATGTGGCATCTCAGATTCCTTACGGAGGCGGTAAAATTACTGTGGTTGCTGATGAAGCTGATTTGAACGATACAGAGGAACTGGGTTTCCTGGCTTTTGCTCTGGATAGGGTGAAATTTTTTACTGGCCCGGATATGCGTTATCCGATCGAACTGGCAGACGCAATGGCACCTTATTCGGCATATATCACGGCAGGTCCTTCTAATCCTATCGGTTCCTCCGGTAAACCGACGGCTTGGGGAGTGGAGTGTGCTCTGAAGGAGGCGGTAAAATTCCAATTTGGCAGGGACTCTTTAGAGGGATTGACTGTGGCGGTCATGGGCTTGGGCTCTGTGGGGTACGCACAAGCCGAATATCTGCTTAAAGATGGGGCGAAGCTGATTGTAAGCGATATCAATCCCCAGATGGCAAAGAAACTGAAAAATCAATATCCAGAAGCAGAAATCACCGTGGTGGAAAACGAAGAAATCCTAAATGCAGAGGCGGATATCCTCTGTCCATGCGCTGTCGGCGGCTTTCTCACCGAAGAAGTGATTCACAAGTTGAAATTTAAAATGGTCTTTGGTGCGGCCAATAACCAGCTCCACGCCAGCAACAAAGAAGAAGAACTGCGTCTGGCGAAGCTTTTGATGAATCGCGGCATCTTGTATCAAGAGTGCTGGGTTCAAAATATCGGCGGCGTGATGAGCGGAGCGGAGATGTATACCAAAGGTGACAAGGCCGACAAGAGAAAATTGATGGACAGAGTGGAGAAGGTCTGCTCAGAAATTACGAGGAAGAACTTGAAAGAAGCTGCAGAGAAAGGAATTACGCCGAGTGAGAATGCTTATAACTCTGTGGAGGATCGGATTTACCTATAGGAGGTGACGTCATGGATAAGAAGAGAGATACCTTCAGTTCCAGGCTGGGATTTATCCTGGCGACAATCGGTTTTTCTGTGGGTGTGGGCACCCTTTGGCGCTTTCCATATATCTGCGGAGAATACGGCGGCGGTCTGTTTTTGCTGACTTATATCGTATTGATGTTTGTCGTCGGTATTCCTCTGTTTTCAGCGGAGGTTTCGTTGGGGCTGGCATCTCGCAAAAGTCCGGTAGGGGCGTACAGGGTTTTGGAGAAACCGGGAGCAAAATGGCATATTGCGGGGTATTTCCATATGATTTGCATCGTGCTGGTCATCGGGTATACGATTCCGGTATATGGGTGGATTTTACATTATATTTACGCCACTGCAAAAGGAACCTTTCTTGGTATGGATAGTGGACAGGTGGCACAGTACTTTACTGACTTTTCAGCAAATCACGTATTGGTGTTTGGGTTTATCATGGTCAATGTAGCGCTGACTGCCCTGGTGGTAAAGAATAATTTGCAGCAGGGCATAGAAAAAATTGCAAAGGTCCTGTTGCCGTCCCTGGCGATCATCATGGGTGTTCTTGTTATCGCAGGGTTGCGTCTTCCGGGTGCAGCGGAGGGCGTGAAGTTTATCTTCACCTTGGATTTTGACTCTTTTTCCCTAGCGGGTGTTCTGACGGCCCTGGGACAGACTTTCTTTTCCCTGGGCATCGCCATGGCTGTAGCGATGATCTTTGGCAGCTATCAGAAAGAAGGAGAAATCAACGTGGTGAAGAACTCAGTCATCATCTCTGTCTCGGTCATCTTCGTAGCCGTCATGGCCAGCCTGATGATTTTTCCCATGGCATCGGCTTTTGACCTGGAGATGGCTTCTGGTCCGGGATTGACGTTTATTACTATGCCAAACGTTTTTAATGAAATGGCAGGCGGGAGAATATGGGGAACCATCTTTTATATTGGCTTTTTTATCGCTGCCTTTTCTTCTGGCATTGCGGGTTGGGAAGCGGTCATGGCTTTCATCATGGATCAGTTCCAGGTGAGCCGCTTAAAAGCACTATGGGTCACCTTTGTCTTGGTCATGATAATCGGCGTGCCAGCGCTGTTTTCTGATTACATGTTCAATCTATTTGACATGCTGACCAACAACGTCTTTCTGATCTTGGGATCCTTAGCTATTTCCATATTCACAGGATGGATCTGGGGGATGGACAACATGGCCAGGACATGTGGCTTTAGCAAAGACACATGGATCTATCACTTTCTATCTGTCATGATAAAATACATCTCTCCGATAATCATCGTTATTCTGTGTCTGACGTTATTTGGTGTCATAAAATAAACTTTTGCTGCATATAGTGAAGTGTATGCTAAAATAAATTAGGCGACGTGCTGCTTGTTTCAAAGAACATCGGGCCGGCTGGCCGCGAGCGGCACGTCTTTTTGTGCAGTAACAGAGAAGGGGGCTATCATTTGTACGAGACTGGTGATTTTATAATCTATGGAAACGAAGGCGTATGCAAAGTAGAAGCGGTGGGAATACCAGACATTCCTATCATGGGGAAAAAGAGGCTTTACTACACCCTTTTACCGCAATATCAAGATGGAAAGATTTTTGCGCCGGTAGACACAAAGACCTTCATGCGACATGTGATTACAAAGGAAAAAGCGGAGGAACTGATTGAAGAGATACCGACGGTCAAGGCAGAAATTTATGAGAATAACAATATGCGATTTCTCAGTGAACACTATCAGTCTTTTTTTGAATCCCACAAGTGCAGCGATTTATTAAAGCTGGTAAGGGATGTTTATCTGAAAGAGAGTGATGCCAGAGAGCGCGGGAAAAAATTAGGCCAGGTGGACGAAAAATATATGAGGCGTGCTGAGGAACTGCTGCACGGTGAATTGTCTGTAGCCCTGGGGATTCCGAAAGAAGAAGTCAAAGACTATATAACCAAATCAGTAGAAGGCAAAAACTGAATCACGAAAAAGGGTAACACAGAAGGTGTTTTGATCTTACGGGAGAATACGTCATAGTTGGAATCATTCCTGCTATGGCGTATTTTATTTTGCCTTGACAGTATTTTGACAAAAAATATTTCAAATGATAGAATATCTAAAGAAATATCGCCAGCAAAAAGTTGTGTATAAGGGTAAGGGACTTGCTCTTTGGGAAAGGAGAGGAACTATGGAGGACAGCAAGATCGTAGAGCTATACTGGCAGCGATCAGAAGCGGCTATCTCAGAAACAGCAAAGAAATACGACAAATACTGTAACCACATAGCCTATAACATTCTTTACAATGCAGAAGATGCTGAAGAATGTGTTAACGATACTTACATGAGAGCTTGGAATGCCATTCCGCCTCATAAGCCCAATAGATTATCTACTTTTTTGGGGAAAATTACGAGGAACCTGGCTTTGAACAAATATAAAGGTTACAATACGCAGAAACGTGGTGCGGGGCAGATGGAACTGGTTCTATCCGAGCTGGAGGAGTGCCTGTCCACAAATGGAAAAGTTGAAGATCTGGTGGAAGAGATGGTTCTGGTAGATGCGATCAATGGATTTTTGGCAGGGCTTCCGAAGGAGAGCCGGATGGTATTTGTCAGGCGATACTGGTATATGAATTCGATCAAAGAAATCTCCGCCCAGTTTGGTATGAAACCGAATAAAGTCACTACCATGTTGTTTAGAATGAGGAATGATTTGAAACTTCATCTTGAAAGTGAGGAAATACGCTTATGAAAAGTGATAAATTTTTATCGGCGATAGGCAATATAGACGACGATTTTATTGAAGAAGCGGCGGAATTTAATGTTCCACAGACAAAAAAGCCGCCGAAAAAGCTCTGGCTCAGATATGGCAGTCTGGCGGCCTGCCTGCTGATTGTCTTGTTTGGCTGCGTGCATTTTTGGCCGGCATCAGAACCAGCACCCAGCACAGGCGGCGATGAGCCAAAGACCGCTTTGAACCTGCCAAAATTGACAATAGACACCAATCACTCTTCGAAAGAGGTCAGACCTAAAAAAGCGGCGGACGAATCGTTGCTGAGCGATGGAAGCCCTTGGAGAGAAGACATGGATGTAAAGGAGATGCCTGTATATAAGAATACCATGTACGCCGCCGCCGATGGTGAGTCTGCTCCCGTTGACGAAAAGGAGCTGCAGGATCAGGCACAGGTGGTCGCCGCCAGCCTGGATACAGAGGTACAGGACATCCATTATGACAAGGGAGAAGAAGCAGGCAGCGACACAGACGGAACAGCTGCAGCCACAGCATACAAAGCCACAGCAGTTACAGACATAGGAGAAATCTCTGTAACCAGTGATCACAGTACGATAATCACTTTCTCTCAAAGTGTAGAACTGCCGGAAGAATACCGCTTTCCACCTGCAGAAATGAACAGAGAAGAAGCAGAAGTGGTGACAGAATACTTATTACAAGAATACGGCAGTCTGCTGTCTTTTGAAAACCCAAAGCAAAGTGCTTCAGCCGTATATGATGAGACAGGGAATCTGAAATGGATCATCAATGGCTACGATAATGCAGGAGACAGCAAAGATGAGATCATCAATTACAGCATGAAAAAGATGATTTTCGAAACTGATGAGACAGGAAATCTGCAGTCAATTATTTTGAAGGACAATTTATCCAGCAGTGAAAAAATAGACAGCTATCCCATTATTACTTCGGCAGAAGCGAAGAGGCTGCTGAAAAAGGGCAACTACATCACTTTTGACAATGATAATCCACTGCCAGATACAAAACAGATTGAAAATGTCAACTTAGTCTATTTGACAGGGAATACCTATGAGACGTTCCTGCCCTACTATTCTTTCGATATCAGAACACAGGATGCAGACAGTGAGACGAGCGGTTTGGCGCAATACGCAACTTACTATGTTCCTGCTGTGAAAGGAGAATATATCTCCAATATGCCAAATGCAGCTGAATAAGGTGCATGCCGAAAGGGCCTGTCAGTTACTTGACGGCCCTTTTTCAATGGAATGACTGAACGGTGGGGAAATCTGTTGTGCCCCTTTCAGTGCCGCCTGCATACTATAAAGCTGGGGTGTAATTATGGTAAGAAAGAAAGGCATCGATGTGAGTTTTTGGAATGGAAGACTCACGGAAAAACAATATAGAAGAATAAAAAAAGACGATATCGAGTTTGTCATCGCCAGAGCCGGCGGCTATCGGGGAACGGTGACAGATGGGATGTTTGACAATAATTATAGACAGGCGAGAGCCGCAGGCTTGGACTTTGGCGCATACTATTATTCAACGGCTGTGACTGCAAGGCAGGCGAGAAACGAGGCGCGTCATGCTGTCCGCCTTTGCCGGGGAAAAAGGCTGCAGTATCCGATCTGGATGGACGTGGAAGATCCACTGACTCAGGGAAGGCTGTCTAAACGGGCGCTGACCAGGGTCATCAAAGCCTTTGTCAAAGAAGTGCGCAGACTGGGCCATCCTTGCGGTGTGTACGCATCGTACTATTGGCTGACAGAAAAAATCGGCAATCTCTCGGGGATTGACGTATGGGTAGCCCAATACAATTCTCATACCAATTATAAGCGACCGGCCATGTGGCAGTTTGCAGATAACGGAAGTTTTTCAGGTGTACCGGGACAGTTTGATCTGGACTGGTGCTTTAAGGATTATACGGGAGATCCTGAGCCTGAAGAACCGCCGCGGGAAAAGGAACGCTATCGGGGACCGCTGTCGCTTCCACTTCGAGGTTATTTCAGACGAGGTGACAGAGGACGCAAAGTCAGGGAACTACAGCGTTTCCTCAACTGGTGCGGCAGAGACCTGACGGTAGATGGAATTTATGGCGATAAAACCATTGCCGCTGTAAAATGGTTTGAGAGAAGATATGGTCTGTATGTGGATGGACTCTTCGGTCGAGATTGCCTGAGAAAAGCAAAATCCATCAGAAGATAATCCTTTAACAACATCTGTGCCGGCGGTTTTCCGATTGGCACAGATGTTTTAATTGACGTAATAAAAATGATGTGCTATTCTGTAGAAGATAATTTGTGTTCTTTCTTCGGAAACGAGTTTTACTCTACTGGCGGTACAGCCCGCGAGCATCACGCTAATTCGGTTTGATTCCGAAGCCAACAGTTAGTCTGGATGGGAGAAGAAAGCCTTCGGTTATGTAACTGGATGCGTTTTTCTCTTTTTATTTGCAAGAGAGTAAGAAATCGATTTTTTATTATGTAGGAGATATCGATGAAATCGATATCGACGGAATATCAAAGAACGTTCCTTGCGAAGCGTCGTCTCTTGCGGGCGACATGTGGAAATAGGAATGTTGAAGCCCTAGCCCGATTTACTTTAAGTAAATCGTTGGCAAGTCTCATGCGAAAAGTCCCCAAATCTTGATTTGGCAGACTTGACCGCTTGATTCCGTCATTTCCACGTTTTTTATATGCATCCGTTAAATAAACCTTCTCACTTTTAGATGGGTTTGTCTTCTGGGTGCTTTTGTTTTTTATGCACCGAAATGATACAGATAATAAGAGGCAAATCCAAATTTGTTAGAAAAAGGAGTAATTTTAATGAACCAGCTAAAAGAAGAACGAAATCCATTAGAAACAGAACCAATTACCAGACTCATCGTCAAATACTCAATTCCGACAGCTTTGACGCTGATGGTCAATTATCTGTATAACATCGTCGATCAGATTTTTGTCGGTCAGGGAGTGGGCGTCACAGGAATGGCAGCCACAAATGTAGCTTTTCCACTGACGATTATCGCCATCGCCATCGCTTTGCTGATCGGGGACGGTTGTGCGGCAAATATCAGTCTCTGCCTGGGCCGAAAGCAGCAGGAACTGGCTGATCGAACGGTCAGTCACGCTGTGACTTTGCTCATTGCTTCGGGTGCCGCAATTCTCCTGCTGTGCAGCATTTTGGCGCCTCAAATCGTCACCTTATTTGGTTCCACTGACACAGCTTTTGCATCGTCTCTGATGTATACGCGCACCATCGCCTGGGGGCTGCCGTTTCTGATGTTCAGTTCGGCACTGACAGCCATCATCAGGGCGGATGGTAACCCTCAATACACCATGAAATGCATGATGATCGGCGCGGCCATAAATCTGGTTTTGGATCCGATTTTCATTTTTGTTTTAAAAATGGGTGTCTTTGGCGCGGGAATCGCGACAGTCATCGGGCAGGCGGCAGCAGGTTTGCTCTGTCTTTCTTATGTGAAAAAATTAAAGACCGTACACATCTTAAAATCTGCTTTAAAGCCTACTTGGGAGCTTACTCGGCAGATTTTGGCGCTGGGATTTCCCAGCCTGCTTACGCAAATTATGACGGCGGTGGTGCAGATTACCATGAATAATCTGATGACGATTTACGGTGCACTGAGCATTTATGGCAGTGATATGGCGCTATCTGTCTACGGCATGATGATGAAGGTCTACCAAATTGCCCACTCCATGTTTGTCGGCGTTTCATCAGCTACGCAGCCGATCAACGGTTATAATTTCGGGGCAAAACTTTATGACAGAGTAAAGCAGACGTATAAGCTGGCAGCCGTGATTGCATTGATTGTCTCTGTAGTATGGTTCGCAATCTATCAGCTGTTCAGTAAGCAGATCGGTATGATCTTCGTATCTGGGGATGCTCTCTATGCGGAATGCACACAGCATATCTTCCGGTTATATATGATGGCGTTTTTCCTCTACGGATTACATATGGTTACAGCATCCTTCCTGCAGGGCATCGGTAAGCCTGTCAAAGCGCTGCTGATCCCGCTTTCCCGGCAGGCGATTTTTCTAATCCCGCTGGCAATCATCTTATCGGGCAAATTTGGACTGGATGGTGCTCTGATTGCAGCGCCCATTGCGGATGCACTGGTCTTTGTCTTATCACTGGCCCTTGCGGTAGGGGAGTTCAGAAGTTGGAAACGAGAACAGCTTTCGTGAAAAAGATGATAGGAAGACCTGTCAAAACAAATTCGGTTCATGTAATAGCGGGAATATCTCATAATCTTATCGATTGCGACTTCCCGCTACGAACCTTTGCATGGATTGCAAATGTTTTCACTTTCTGCCACGGTCATTTTGTACTTTTTGACTGGGAAAGTAATCGAAACCGCGCCCCTGATGGACAATGAAACACCGACCTACAGAATTTTTTATATTACAACTAAATAGGGGGCCGTCAAAAAATGTTAAATCATTTTTTGACAGCCCCAGTAGAATTAACTGTCTATTTTGTTCATTTTGACAGGAAGGTATTTTGCATTTAGCAAAGTAGTGAATTTCTGGGATTTGTTTTCCCATGAGGTGGTTGCATATTCATTGGACGCTTCTTCATTAAAATTGTTTCCAATCTGACCGATAAAATGTATTTCGCTCTCACTCGGGTTGATACTACCATCGACATTGGTCTTTATGGTAACACCAGTAACGAGACGTACATGGGTTGGACAGACCAAAGCATCACCAGGTTTTATTTGAGCATATACTTCACTCCATACGTCTTTTCCTTTAGTATAGTTTCCTTCAGATTTGAGATGCGTGATAATTTTAGAGATGTCGTTGATTGTTTGGATTTCGCCATCTTTCCAATAGTAAGTTTTATAGTTACCATAATTACCAACTTTTGTTACATTGATACTAGTCGTATAAGTCGAGTTATTTCTGTGGTATGATACCGCTGAATTATTCAGGGCATCTAAAAGAATGCTTGTACCATCATATATATACTTGGTAGAGGTAGAACTCTTATCCGGCTTCTTCGACCCTTTCATAAAATCATCAGTATACGAAGTCAAGCCACCATTTCTAGCAGCGTATCTCCATGAGTAGCAGGTGGCAGATGAACAATCCACACCCTTTACTGTGCGGTATGTCCGGCCATTGAGTGTTTGGGATGTATCACCTAGCCTGACGACATATGGCTTTGCGTCAATGTTGCTAAACTCTCTGTAAACTTGTGAATAAGGGACTCCGTAGCGTTTGATAGGATTCCCGTTTGCATCATCTCGTTTAAGATGAACCAGTCCGGTCAGTACTCCGTTGCTGATTGTTTTTGCATAGTAGAAGTCCTTTGCGTTTAATGTCCATTCCACTTCGGACAGGTCTTGCATCTTGGTACAGGCTAATGCACGCATTCCTGAGGCAACGTAGGTTGTAGTCCCGTCTTTTGTAACAGTATAACTATCTGCAAAAGCTGCAGCAGAGAAAGCTGCAGTGAATAATAGACACATCACTGTTACTATAACCACTTTCCTTAATAACCTATTTCTTTTCATAATAATTCTCCTTAACTGAATAAAATATTTTGTACACTATAATATTACTTATAAAAAATATAAAATCAATACTAAATCGAGTATTGTTGCAAAACACATACAAAATGTCGTGATTACAGACTGCATCCAGATAGGGGGCATAATAATAAAAGCCGGGGTTCTTCCCCGGCTGATTTTGTCTATGTTGTGCCTTGTAAAAGGACTATAAAAAAGTTCACATTTTTAACACCAAAAACGTTTTTCTCTTCATTGATTAACGAAGCAAAAACCTCCTGTAACATTGAATTTTCAAGATTTGCAGGAGGTTTCCTATTGGTATCGCCTAGGGGAGTTACGCAGTCTGCCTGCAGACTGCCGTCCTGCACAGCCTTGTACAGGCTGCTTGGACCGCTCGCTGTGAACCCTTCCACCGGAAGGGTTCGCCTACGCTCACGCCCTTTCGGGTTCGACGCCCCTAGGCTAATAGAGCGCAAGAAAAAAACGAACACCTAAAGGTATTCGTTTTTTCTTATTGGTATCGCCTAGGGGAGTCGAACCCCTGATTCAGCCGTGAGAGGGCTACGTCTTGACCACTTGACCAAGGCGACATATTAAATTTTACATCTCTTATTGAAATCTCACGATATTTATTATATACTTAATGTTAACTGTTGTCCAGTAAAATTTTTGAAAAAGTTAAAATAAAAGGAGAAAGCTATATGATGAAGTTCAAAAGTACACGTGGAAGCGATAGAGAATTGACAGGTGCACAAGCCATTATTCAGGGAATCTCTGAAGACAAGGGGCTCTACGTTCCGACAGAAATTCCGGCGCTGCCTTTCAAGATTGAGGATATGCTAGGCAGGTCATATCAGGAAATTGCTTTCAAGGTAATTGGAGCTTTCTTTGATGACTATACAGAAGAAGAGATGAAGTACTGCATCGACGGGGCCTATGACGAGAAGTTCGAAGCAAAAGAGATTGCACCGATTGTAAAAGCAGGGGATGCATACTTTTTGGAATTATATCACGGAAAGACTGCCGCATTCAAAGATATGGCGCTGTCCATTTTGCCATACCTTTTGACAACTGCCACGAAGAAAGAGAAAGAAGACAAGAAAATCTGCATTTTGACGGCGACTTCCGGCGATACAGGAAAAGCGGCGCTAGAAGGTTTTGCCGATGTACCTGGCACAGAAATCATCGTATTTTTCCCAAATCAGGGCGTCAGCCAGGTGCAGGAGCAGCAGATGATTACCCAAGAAGGCGAGAACACCCACGTCTTTGCCATCAACGGAAACTTTGACGATGCACAGACAGGCGTCAAGAGAATCTTCAACGACGATGCCTTTGCTGAGAAGCTGGCGGGCAGTGGCTGCAAATTGTCATCGGCAAATTCCATCAACGTAGGCAGACTAGTTCCACAGGTGGCGTACTACGTCTACAGTTACATAAAGCTGGTGGAGCAGGGTGTCATTAAAAATGGAGAGAAGATGAACATCGTCGTACCGACGGGGAACTTTGGAAATATTTTGGCCGGCTATTATGCAAAACAGATGGGTATTCCTGTTAACAAATTCATCTGCGCGTCCAACGAGAATAAAGTCCTGACAGACTTCATCAATACGGGCGTTTATGACATTAAAAGAGATTTTTATCTGACCAATTCACCTTCTATGGATATTTTGATTTCTAGCAACCTGGAGAGATTGCTCTACCACCTGAGCGGCGGAAATGGCGAAGAAATCAAAGAACTGATGGAGAATTTGGACACGCAGAAGTGCTACAAAGTCAGCCAGAAGATCAAAGACGGCATGGCAGATTTTTACGGTGGTTATGCTGATGTGGATACGACAAATCGGACGATCGGGGAGATGTACGCAGATTACGATTATCTGATGGACACGCACACTGCGGTCGCTTACAAAGTCTATGAGGATTACAAAGAGGCGACTGGCGACAATACGCCGACGATTATTGCATCTACTGCAAGCGCATACAAATTTGCCGAGAGTGTTGCAAAATCGATCGGGCTGGGTGAAGAAGAAAACGGCTTCAGATATGTTGAAGCTTTGGCAGAGAAGACAGGTGTGGAAGTTCCCAAGGGACTGAAAGATCTGGATAAGAAAGAAGTGAAACATACAGGCGTAATCGACGTGGATCAGATGCAGGCTACGGTAGAAAAGTCCGTAAAATAGTTTTCAAATTGTACGAAATAAAATGTAAAGGTTTTGTAAGGAAATACTTGCAAAACCTTTCGTTTTATGGTAAATTATAATGGTGCCTGGAGGATTGACCGAGTGGCTAAGGAGCCTGATTGGAAATCAGGTAAGGTGTAACAGCCCCGCGGGTTCGAGTCCCGTGTCCTCCGCCAAATAAAAAGCATTCACAATGTGAGTGCTTTTTTTCTTTTTTGATTATATTTACAAACCTTCTTTTACAACCTTTCATTTGTTTCATTGATTTCCCGGACTAAATTAGATATAATAGAGGCAAGCTTTATCAGAAAATATCTGTGAGAACCGAAACATAGTCAATTTGATTTTCGGAATTAATTGAAGACCGTCAATGTTATTACGTACATTAAAATCCCGTAGGTTTAAGATTACACTAGATGATTTTGCATTGAATATTCATCCTGCGAATTTTCAAAGGATAGCAAGATAAAGAAAAACGCAATTGGAGTGAGGGTTCCCTCCATAGTCTATAGGGAAAAAGGAGAAGAAAGATGGGCAACCAAATGATAGATACAATCGGCATCAGCGCTGCCAGATGGATATTGGACGAGAAAGTCACCTTCCTCGATGCCAACGCAGCCTATTACGAGAGCACTGGATATAGCGAAAAAGAGTACAAGATCCTTTTTCCCAATTTGCATCAGTATTATGAAAATCATATAGAAGAGTATCATAAAATCAGAGAAGCTATAGTGGCAGCACGGAAGGACGACTGCAAGACGTTCAGCGTCGACTGTGCCATACCCGTTCAGAATGGAACCTGTCTCTGGGTGCGAAGAAAAGGAATCATCACGGAGGAGGACGTCAACGGTGCCCTCATTTTTGTGACAGTCGATACGGATATCAGCGATTTGATTGAAGAGACGCAAGGCGCGCTCCAGCGATTTGAGTGGATGATGGATGAATATGGGGGAAACGTCTACATAAGTGATATGGACAATTATGAATTGCTGTATTTGAACAAGACCAGCGAGAACACATTAAAGGAGAAAAAGGAAAATCTGCTGGGGCGCAAGTGTTACGAAGTAATACAGGGGAGAACCTCCCCTTGCCCTTTCTGTACCAACCACTTGTTAAAGACAGACGAGGTCTACGAGTGGGAGTTTGAAAATCCTGCATTAGATTGCACTTTTATGATTCGAAACAAACAGATCGATTGGTACGGACACAGAGCGAGGATTGAACTGTCTCACGATATGTACAGTGCCAATTACAAATTAGCAAAGAAGGATCGGGAACGGAGCGAGATTCTGCGCGCCATTCCAGGAGGTTTTGCCCGAGTAGACGCACGAGACATGCGGACTGCGCTCTGGTACGGCGGCGGATTTTTGGACATGATCGGATATACGAAGGAGCAGTTTGAAGAGGAACTGGACTCTAAATGCAATTATGTTCATCCTGACGACATTGATCATGCTGTTGAGATCATGGAAAGCGCAAGACAGACAGGGGAAAACACCGCTGTCGAAGGCAGAATCATCACCCGAGACGGCAGGGTGAAAATTTTGACCATGACATACAGCTACGTCAGTGGTGAAGACAGTTGGGACGGCATTCCCTCTTTCTACAGCATGGGTATCGATGTGACCAGAGACAGAGAAGAGAAAGAACGGCAGCGCCAGGCGCTGGAGGATGCTTATCTGGCTGCCAAGCTGGCCAATACGGCAAAGACAGATTTCCTCTCCTGCATGTCTCACGATATCAGGACGCCTATGAATGCTATTATGGGTATGTCTGCTATTGCCCAGATGAATCTGTCCTCGCCAGAAAAGGTCAGAGACTGCCTGGAGAAAATCAACGTGTCGGGCAGACATTTACTCGCTTTGATTAATGAAGTATTGGACATGTCGAAAATTGAAAGCGGTCAGATGAATCTGGTTCTTGGCGAAGTCAGCCTGCCGGATCTGGTACAGAACGTAGCCGATTTGTGTAATCCTCTGATTGCGGAGAAAGGCTTAGATTTCCGCATCAGTGTCAACAATGTGAAACATGAGAAGATTATCACCGATGGAGATCGTCTGCAGCAAGTCTTCGTAAATCTGCTCTCCAATGCGATCAAGTATACACCGCAAGGCGGTTTGATCAGCCTCAGAATTAATGAGCTTGCCTCTACCATCAATGGAAAAGGGCAGTATGAATTTATCTTCACTGACAATGGAATCGGCATGAAAGAAGACTTTATAGAGCATATCTTTGAACCGTTTTCCCGTGCTGAGGATCCCCGCATCAGCAAAATCCAGGGGACCGGTCTCGGTATGACGATCACGGAAAATATTGTCAGAATCATGAACGGAGCTATCCACGTCAAAAGCCGTTTTGGAGAGGGCAGTCAATTTATTGTAGCAATTCAGTTTGATTTGGCAGAAGACGAGGAAATCTGCACCAGGGACATGTCTGGTCTCCCTGTATTGGTGGTGGACGATGACCAGGCAGTTTGTGAAAGCACGGCCGTGCTTTTAGACGAATTAGGCATGCGCGGATACTGGGTGATGTCGGGACGAGAAGCTATCGCAAGTATCAAAGAAGCACATCAACGGGCTGACGACTATTTTGCAGTCATTTTGGACTGGATTATGCCGGAAATGAACGGACTGGAGACGGTGAAGGTGCTGCGGGAAGAGATGGGCGAAGACGTGCCGATCATCATCATATCGGCTTACGATTATTCTGACATAGAAGAAGAGTTTATCGCTGCTGGTGCCGATGCGTTTATTACGAAGCCGCTGTTTAAATCAAAAGTATTCCGCGTACTGCAGTTATTTTGCTCTGACAACCATTTAGAAACAGAAAGCGCTGCCTCGGAAGAAACCCTTTCTGCCTTGGATGGCAGACATGTACTGCTGGTTGAGGACAACGAACTGAACCGGGATATTGCAGTAGAGCTGCTGCAAATGCAGGGACTGATAGTGGATATTGCGCAGAATGGAAAAGAAGCATTAGAAATCTTTCAAAAATCCAGGATCGGATTCTATGATGCCGTTTTGATGGATATACAGATGCCTGTGATGAACGGCTATGAATCGACGCAAGCCATCAGACAGCTTGAAAGAAAGGACAGCCAGACGGTACCGATTCTCGCGCTTACGGCTGATGCGTTTACAAGCGACGTGGGAAAAGCGCACAAAGCGGGAATGAATGATCATATATCAAAACCGATTGACTTCACTGGACTGGTGGAGACTTTGGAAAAGTGGATACATTGAAGACAAGGAGGGATTTCTCAATCTCTCCTTGTTTTCTTTTTTAAAAAACTCCAACTTTTGGCAGATTTAAATAGGCATCTTAGGCATACTGTGGTATACTTAAAGACATGAATGAATTTTCATAGAAAGGACGACTGATTATGAAACTGAAAAAATATCTAGTGGGAGTTATCTGCGTAACGATGCTCGCTTTACTGTGTGGATGTGCACCAGAGAGCAATCTGGACCCTGATTCACCGATTACAATCAATATATGGCATTACTATAATGGACAACAGGAGAAAGCTTTTAACAAGCTGGTAGAGGAATTCAATCAGACGGAGGGCAAGGACAAGGGTGTCATCGTAGAATCCTCCAATTACGGCAGCGTTTCTGAATTGGGCGACAGCGTATTGGATGCAGCCAATGAGAAAGTTGGCTCAGAGGACATGCCAAACATCTTTGCAGCCTATTCCGATACGGCTTATGAAATTGATAAACTGGGAAAAGTCGTATCTCTCAACGAGCTATTTTCTGAAGAGGAACTGGCTGAATATGTGCCTGGCTATTTGGAAGAGGGGTATTTCCGCGGAGACGATCTGAAAATCTTCCCAATTGCCAAATCCACAGAAATTTTTATGATGAACAAGACCGACTGGGACAAGTTTGCCAAAGCTACAGGGGCGAAAGTCAGCGATCTTGACACGATAGAAGGTATTACCAAGACGGCAGAAGCCTATTATGAGTATACTGATTCTCTGACGGCAGAACCTGACGACGGGCAGGCGTTCTTCGGTCGTGACGCCATGGCAAACTATTTCATCATCGGCGCCAAACAGCTCGGTCATGAAATAGTCAGCGGCGACGAGGAAGGCAACGCCAAGATTGATTTTGACAAGGAAACTGTGAGAAAACTGTGGGACAACTACTATGTTCCGTATGTAAACGGTTACTTCATGTCCAAAGGACGTTTCCGCAGTGATGATGTGAAGATGGGCAATATCATCGCTTGCGTATGTTCAACGTCCGGTTCGACCTATTTCCCTAAGGAAATTATTTTTGACGACGAGACTTCTTACAAAATCGAATCCGCAGCAAAAGAGGCACCGAAATTTAAAGGCGGAGAGGACATCGCTGTACAGCAGGGAGCAGGCCTTGTTGTGACAAAGGGCAGTGATGCAGAAAATGAAGCGGCAGCCACCTTCCTCAAATGGTTTACTGATGAGGATCAAAATATCGCATTCTCCATAGATTCCGGTTATATGCCGGTCAAGAAAGATGCCACCGATGAGAAGAAAATACTAGAAAAAACCAAGGTGAAAGATGAGCAGATGAAGCAGGTTATCATAGCGGCGGCGGATACTGTTAACAACAATGAACTATATACGCCAAAAGCTGTAGAAAACGGCACCAGCATTCGAAATATCCTGGAATACAGCATGTCAGACAAAGCTGCTGCAGATCGGGAAAAGATAGAAAAATTGATGAAGTCAGGATTGTCTAGAAAAGAAGCTGTCAAGCGTTTCACAACTGATCAGAATTTTGAAAAGTGGTATGAGGATACCCTGAAAGCATTAAACGAAGCCGCAAAACAGAGGAAATAGTATGGAATCTAAGATTCGGGCGAAATGGCAGAAGGCGACCATGTTAAAGAGAATATTCATACCGATGTTTGTTCTCGTATTAATTGAGTCTATTCTGTTTTTCGGAGTGATATTTTACAACAACATCCTTTCACAGATGGAGCAGAATACAAGGGATATCTTTGACTCCAAAGTAGTCAACCGCTCTCATGAACTGGAAAATATGATGGTCAATCAGTGGAGCAATCTGGAAACCGAGGCAGCCGATATCCAATCCATTATCAGCGATTTGGCTGCGGCAAACAAGGTGAACCCCGCAGATCTGGATGACAATGTGGGTGATAGTCATGTCATATTGGAGCATGTTTCGGACAATGTGGTTTCTATCTTGCGCAACCACAGAGTGACAGGCGCCTATGTTTTCTTGTGCAGCAATATGGGCAAAGACTGTGGAAAAGAATCCCTGCCGGGTTTGTATATCAGTGACAGCAATGTAGAAAATGACAATTCCATCACTAATTCCGATTTGATGATTCGACGCGGCTCCAAAAGCCTGGTTGAGAAAATGGGAATTGCCACGGACTCGGATTGGGAGCCGAATATCACACTGCGGGGCAGTAACCTGAAAGAGTTTCAAGAAGTATATGACAATTATCATCAACTTCAGAATGACACAAAAGATATCAAGGACTTAGGATATTGGATGCCGATGATGCAGATGGGAAACGATTACGTGGTTTCCTACGTACTCCCCATCCAATATCGGGGAAAGGTTATCGGCGTGCTGGGGATTGAGGTCTCCCATGAATATCTGAAATCTTTGCTGAACTATCTGGAACTGGATAGTGACGCTAAGGGCGCATATAGCTTGATATTAGAAAATAATGGGAAGTACATCGATATCTTAACCAATAATTCTTATTTTGCGGTGGATTTCAAATCTGGCGATCAGCTGACGATTCATCAGAATGGAGACCACAAATACCTGATGCAGAATCACGATCGAGTCGCTCTGAGCATGGAAAAAATCAACTTGTATAATAATAATACGCCCTATGAGAAACAGCAGTGGCATTTGAGTGGGATGATGAAAGAAGATGATCTCCTGGCCTTCACCTCGCAGATCAAAGTGGTCTTGCTCTACGCCATCATCGGTTCGCTGATCATCGGGTTGATTTTAAGCATCCTGCTCAGCCTTTGGATTTCAAGACCAGTTATTTCACTGGCGAACAGCGTCAGAAACATGACGTTCAAGGATAAGATTTCCATTGAACGGACCAAAATTATAGAAATCGATCAGTTGATTGATGCCATCGAAAAGACAGGCAACAATGCGATTGATGCTGTGGCTCGTTTCACGAAAATTATCCGCCTGGCTAACACCCAGCTGGAAGGGTTCGAACTGGACTATGGAAAAGGCCAATTGTATGTAACTGACGACTTCTTTTCTGCTTTTGGCTTGCAGGTAGATGTCAATCAATTGAGCATTGAGAAGTTCAGCCAATTATTACATCAATTTTCAGATTGCTGCAGACCGAGCAATTCAAAAAGCGCCAACGAATATATCTTCAATCTGGATGTAAATGGAAAAAACATCTACCTGCGTCTGCGTTACATCGACGATGAAGTGAACCGCAAATATTATGGACTGGTAGAAGAAGTCAGCGAGCTGATGAGGGAACGTCAGCTTATCGAATACGAGAGAGATCATGACGTTTTGACCGGCCTCATCAATCGCAGAGCATATCAAAGGCAGATGAAACGCTTGTTTACCATTGAAGCGGCGAGCATAAAAATCGGCGCGCTGCTGATGCTGGATTTAGATAATCTGAAAATGGTCAATGATAAGTATGGGCATGAATACGGAGATATTTATATTCAGAAAGCGGCAGATTTGTTCCGCAGCTTATCACCGGAAGGAACGATTATTTCGAGAATTTCTGGCGATGAATTCAATCTGTTCCTCTATGGCTATGAGAGCAGGCTGGAACTGCACGAACGAATTGAAAGATTTTGGCAGGAGTTGACAAAAGCTTCTGTCACCATGCCGAATCAGCAGCAGATCCACATTCAGGTGTCCGGCGGCGTGGCCTGGTATCCCGACGACAGCAGAGATTTCAACACCTTGCAGAAGTATTCTGACTTCGCGATGTATAGTGTAAAGCACTCTCTCAAAGGAAAAATCGGAGATTTTTCAGCCAGAGATTACAGAAATGATGTCTTTATGATCAAGCGGAAGTCAGAACTGAGCCGGATTTTAGAGGAGAACGCCTTTACCTATTATTTCCAACCGATTGTCAGCACGGTGGACGGAGAAATCTACGCCTACGAAGCGCTGATGCGGACAGTGAACTCCACGCTGAAGAATCCAGCTGAAATTATTGAGATTGCAAAGATGGAGTCAAAATTGTACTTGATAGAGAAGATTACCATGAGCAACAGTCTGAAACGATTCCACGATTTGATTGAAGAGGGGAAGGTGCCAAGGGGCATGAAACTCTTCGTCAATTCAATCGCAAACCAGCGGCTCAGTGATGAAGAGGTACGTAGCATAGAGGAGCAGTATGGAGAGATTTTGCCAAATCTGGTCATGGAATTGACGGAAAACGAAGAACTGAACGAAGAGTATATAGCTTATAAAAAACGGATTCTGCAAAGCTGGAACAGCTCTTTGGCTCTGGATGATTATGGAAGCGGCTACAACAGCGGCCGCAATCTGTTGTTCCTCAACCCGGATTATGTAAAAATTGATATCGATATTATCAGAGATATTGACAAAGATATGGACAAGAGGACGATTGTCAAAGATACGATCACTTACTGTCACGAGCGTGGCAAGTACGTGATTGCCGAGGGAATTGAAACCATTGCGGAACTGAAAACCGTGGTAGGCATGGATGTGGATTATATACAAGGTTATCTGACTGGCAGGCCTTCTCCGCAGCCGCAGGGCATTTATAAGGAGATCAAGTCTGAAATTGTAAATTGTCATCGTCCTTCTCTCCTGGACTGAATGTCATACGACGCGTTCCAAGCCAGCCATAGGCTGGGGAACGCTGCAGTCAATTGCAGCCGAACAAGTTCGGGCAATTGTTGCATAAGGTCTTCCCTGCAATTCACTGCGTGAATTGGGGCAAGCACCATTAAGCATAAATTCTGTCACGCAGCTCGATAAGTATCTCGCTGGACTGAATGTCATACGACGCGTTCCATGAAAAAAATGAGTGTAAGGAGGTGAACTGGTGAAGATATCAGTGCGGGAAGTAGACAGCCACGAAGAAGAAGAAATCATCATCAAATGTCATGAGATGAATGACGACATTCTGGAATTGGTACGCAGACTGAAAATGAATCAGAACCAGTTGACCGCCTATGTCGATGATAGAGTCTATCGCATTCCTTTTGGCGATGTCTTCTATTTTGAGACGGTGGACAGCAAAGCCTTTCTCTATTGTGAAGACCGAGTCTATGAGACAAAGCTGAAGCTGTACGAGTTTGAGGATTTAACAAGGGCGGGCAAATTTTTTCGGGCGTCTAAATCTACCATCATCAATACCACAAAGATATCTCATGTCAAACCGTCCATGAGCGGACGGTTTGAGGTTTACTTGAAAAACGGCGAGTGCGTACTAGTGTCCAGACAGTATGTGCCGGAGCTGAAAAGACAAATTGGACTGTAAGGAGGTGCCGCATGGATTTTAAAGAATTAAAAAGAGAAATGCTTCTGGGATTTTTTTATATATACACAGGCTCCATCTTCGGTACCTATGTGTTCTGCAGCATATTTTATCCAGATATGACCTTTAAGCTCAATTACTTTGCCTGGATGGCTCTCTTTTCTCTGACAGGAGACGCCACACTGCTGGTATTTTATTCGAAGAAGGTGCTGACAGAGAGACAATTTCTTCTGCGCACAGCGATCCACTTCCTGCTGTTGGAAGCTGTGCTGATGACCTTTGCCGGTCTGCTCAGGCTGTACGAAAACGCCTTAGAGGCGGTGTTCTTTTTCTTCGTCATCCTCTTGGTCTACATCATGGTCAAGTTATTGAGTTTTAAAAGTGGCAGCCGCGAGGCAGAAGCCATCAATCAGAGAATACAGGAAATCAATGACAATGGAGAGGATTTTTGAAAATCCTCTCCATTGTTGTTTTAGCTGCAGATAGGGCTGTCAGGCATTTTGAGTATGCTTGCCGCGCTGTGGTCAAAGAACAATGCGATACTCTGGTTGCGATAAAATACTACCTGATCTAATACCAGGGCATCTGCAGGAATCCCACTGGCCTGACTTTCAGACTCTTTCTGAATCTTCTCCACTGTGGGCAGGTTTGCGAGGGTTTCTCTGATCCAATTCAGACTTACCTTTGATAGGGCGGCCTCGTTCATCTCAAAGACACCGATCACCATCTGTTCTCCATAAGGAAAGCGGAAAGAGCAATAGGGTACGTCAGGGATCCAGTTTTCTGCCTGTAGTGCGTCTTTGATGGCGGCCAAATTTTCTTGGTCACAGACGACACCGGAAATAGCATCCAGTTTTAGGGAGCCGTCTAGATGCCCCTCTGACAGATCACGATCGAGTTCTTCGTAAATATAGTGATTTAATAGTTCTTCTAAAGAACAGCCCCGTATCAGTTCCTGCTCCTGGCGAAGAAATTCATAATCGCCGGGAACTAAGGCAAGACCGGTTTTGTTTGCTGATAGTGCGCCTTCGCTGTCTCCGAAGTGACTGCGCAATTTTGCTAACTGCAGCCAGCCCCATGGGTAGGCGGGGTCTTCCAAAACGCCTTTTTCTGCATAGACGAGAGCCTCTGTCAGCCTGCCGCAGTACATCAAAGCGCTGGAATAGCGGTAATACCAGACGCCGCAGCCCTCTGCCAGGTCTTCTACATCAGCCAGCCACCGTACAGCAGTATAATAATATTCGTATTCGTCGATGTTGTTGCAGGCGTAAGAAACCCACAGAGCGATTTCGAGGTCGTGTTCTGCCTCTTTTTGCGTAAAGCGTTTCTCTTTGAGCCCAGTATCGATAAAATCGCGGATGTGCTGCAGTATCTTATAAAAATAGCCTTCGGCATAAGATTCCAAGGTTTCGATATCTTTTTCTGTAAGTAATGTATCTTTCATTTTCTGACTCCTGTTCTTTCCTGTACTGTCCTCATTATAGTATAATTCACAGCACCCCGCAAGTTATGGGCGTTTTTTTGTAACTCAGCCGCAGATCTGAACAGGTCACAGCCGACAGGGTTTACTAGGCAGCACCTGCCGTGCTATGGTTACAGCGGAGGTGAAGATATGAGTCATATCATAGAGATAAAACAATTGGAAAAAAGTTACGGCTCAGTAAAAGCCGTGAAAGAGATCAGCTTTTATGTGGAAGAAGGCGGTCTCTTCGCGTTTTTGGGACCCAATGGAGCGGGAAAATCCACAACGATTAACATGATCTGCACGTTCTTGAAGCCGGACAGCGGCAGTGTACAAGTGGATGGATTCATCCTGGGTAAAGACGATGCGTCCATACGAAAACGAATTGGTGTCGTGTTTCAAAGCGGTGTGCTTGACGATCTGCTCACGGTGGAAGAAAATCTCTTGATTAGAGGCAGTTTCTACAATTTAAAAGGAAAGGCGTTAAAAGAAGCTGTAAAAAGGGCTGCCAAGGCTACAGATTTGATGGGCTTCCTCAAACGTCCCTATGGAAAGCTTTCCGGCGGGCAGAGACGGCGGGCAGACATCGCCAGAGCGTTGATTCATACGCCGCGCATTCTCTTTCTCGACGAGCCGACTACGGGACTTGACCCGCAGAGCAGAAGGAGTATTTGGGATACCATAAAGAAGCTGCAGGCTGAACAGAATATGACGGTCTTTCTGACGACGCACTACATGGAAGAAGCAGAAGATGCAGATTACTGTATCATCGTAGATGATGGTAAGATTGCGGCAAAAGGTACACCACTGGATCTAAAAAGCAGATATGCCAAAGATAAGATGAGCATATTGCTCAAAGAGAGCAGTGAAACTGTAGACCTGAAATTGGAATCGACCATGGAAGCTCTCGATTTTTTGAAAAAATATGAGGGCAATATCAGAGAGTTCACCGTGGAAAAAGGGTCTATGGACGATGTGTTCATTGGAGTGACAGGGAAGGAGATCAGAGAATGATAGCATTTACAAAGAGAAATTTAAAGATATATTTTCGTGACAAGTCTAACGTGATGTTCTCCCTTTTGGCAGTATTTATCATCATCGGTCTCTATGTCCTATTTTTGGGTGATGTATGGACCAAAAACCTGCGAGACTTTGCCGGAGCACGAGAACTGATGGATAACTGGGTCATGGCCGGGGTTCTGGCTGTCACAAGCTTTACCACTACCATGGGTATGCTGGGGTCCATGGTGAAAGACCGGGAGCTTAGAATGAACATGGACTTTTATATCGCGCCGATCAGCCGTACGGCTTTGACTGGCGGCTATATTGCAGGCGCTTACATTGTTGGGCTGCTCATGACATTGCTTGCTTTTGTGGCAGCAGAAATCTATATTGTCGTGAACGGGGGCGCACTTCTGGCTGCGGAACAGATTGTCAAAGTGCTGGCCATGATTCTCCTGACCACCCTGATGAATACGACCTTTATGGTATTTATTGTCTCCTTGTTTAAAAGCCAAAGTGCCTTTTCTGTTGCCAGCACCGTATTTGGAACCCTGATTGGATTCGTAACAGGTATTTATCTTCCCATCGGCATGTATCCAGAGGCGGTGCAGTGGATGATTAAAATTTTCCCCGTCTCCCATGCAGCAGCTATTTTTAGAAATTTGATGATGGAGAAACCGATGAAGACGGCTTTTGAAGGGGTGCCAGAAGAAGTTGCCGCAAGCTTAAAAACGGAGTTAGGCATCCGCTATGAATTCGGCAGTCACGTCGTGACACAGACAGAAAGCCTGCTAGTGATTGCGGGCTGTATCGTGCTGTTTTTTATCCTCGGCAGACTATGTGCCAGCAAAAAGAATGTTAAATAATTGTCTTGACGGCTGGATTATGCTATAATTTTATATATTAGCAAATTTATTCGGTCGTTCAAGGGAGACAATCACCATGGGGAAAAACAAAAAGACAGGTATATTGGCGCTTATTTTAGCTGCTATCTTTGTATTTAGCAGCTGCGGCAGCGAGAACGAGGTGCGCAATTACGACGATTCGGCGGGAGAGGTGACGACGATCACTTTCTTCGGCAATAAATATGAACCGGAAAATGTAACGGTTATAGAAGAAATCATATCTGGATTTATGGATCAGTACCCCAATATCAGAGTTTCTTACGAAAGCCTGAAAGGCGAAGATTACTTTACTGCACTGACAAAACGCATGGCTGCCGGAAAAGGTGACGACGTGTTCATGGTCAATCACGATATCGCTCTAGAATTGAGCGAACAGGGCCAGCTGGCTGAGCTGTCAGAGCTGGGGACAATTGAAAACTATTCTCAGCAGATGAAAAGTCAAATGACGACAGATGGGAAGATTTACTGGCTGCCTACGACAGTATCCGCATTCGGTCTCTATTGTAATGTGGATCTTTTAAATGAACATGATCAAAAAATACCTGAAAATTTGAAGGAATGGGAGGCAGTCTGCGACTATTTTGTTCAGCAGGGGATAACGCCTATCATCGCCAACAATGACATTTCTCTGAAAACATTAGCAATTGGCAAAAGCTTTTACTCTGTATATCAAAAAAATGAGCAAGAAGAAGTGATGAAAAAATTCAACGACGGCAGTGAACTGCTCAGTGAATCTCTTTCAGTCGGATTCACCCTGGCCGAAAAGTTCATACGCCGAGGTTATATCGATGGGGAAAAGGCCTTGAAGACCGAAAAAACCTCTGACGATCTGGAGGAGTTTATAAAGGGCGAATCGCCCTTTATGCTGACAGGTGCCTGGGCATCAACACGAGTAAAGAGCATGAACCCCGATTTTGCATTCCAAGTAGTCCCTTATCCTGTACTGGATGAAGGGTCCCTGGTAGTTGTCAATGCGGATACTCGTCTTGCTATTAACGCAGATAGTGAGCATAGAGATGCCGCAGTAAAATTCGTAGAGTATTTTACACAAACAGAAAATATACAGAAGTTTGCCGATCAGCAATCTTCTTTCAGCCCACTGAATGACGGAAAACCATCCTCTGTTCAGGAAATCGAACCACTGATTTCCTGCTATAATGAAGGACATATTGTGATCGGGTCTGACAGCTTACTGGATCTGCCGATCTGGGAACTGACGAAAGAGGCATCTCAACAGCTGCTCTCCGGAAAGTCTCTGCAGTCTGTCATGAAGAATATGGACTTGCATGAGAGAGAAAAAGGAGGCGGCAAATGAAGCAGGGTCAGGGTTCTGTCAATGTAAAACGAAGGATTGCCTTGGGTGCGGTTTTCGCCATCGTCATTCTCAGTATTCTCACTTTTCGTTTTGTGCAGGATGTAAAGACGCAGCTGTGGGAACAATCCATCGATACGATTATGGAGAGTACCAGGCAGGGGTGCAAGACCTTGGAAGTGCAGTTAGGTGAAACCTATGAGTCTATGGAAACGGCAGCTGCACATCTCGAAGATCTGTCTCTGCGTCAGAGTGAGCAGTTGGATGACGCCTTAGAGGATTACGTCAAACTGGAGGAGGGCATCCTCTTATACATGGAAGATGGGACAGTTTTTCCAAATAGTGCACAGCTTGACAACCAGATAGTGGAACTGTTATCCGATGGGGAAAAAGGCATCGTCAATCCGCATATCAGCACTGTTACAGGCGTCAATGTCTTTGATCTCTATGTCAAGGTCACACTGAAAGACGGAAGTCAAGGCTATCTGTTGAAAGAGTATGAAGTGGAAAGCATTGTAGACAGCTTTAGCCTGTCCTTTTACAACAATGCCGGATTTTCCTATGTGCTAGATGCGCAGGGCGATGTTTTGATTCGTTCGCCTCATCCGGGCAGCAACAAGACCATGAAGAATCTGTTCGACATGCTGAGCCGTTCTCAAAACAGCGAGGGCAGTCTTCGCACTTTTCAGAGTGCTCTGCAGGAAGGCAAAACTGGTTGGGCGGTTTTCTCTTATGAAGAGCAGCCGACCGTATTTTGTTATACCCCTTTGAATTTACAATCAGACTGGTATCTGATTTCCATCATTCCCAAAGAAGTTGTCAGCGCACAGACCAATCATATTTTGAAACAGTCCCTGGGGTTGACGGGAGCGATTATCTTCGTTATCGTTACACTGGTGCTGCTGTACCTGTGGTACATCAATAAGACCAGCAAGAAGTTAAGAAACCAGACGCAGTATATCGGGCATCTCTACAACTCCATACCCGAAGGAATCGCCTTGATTACCATAACGGAACCATATCAGTTTATTCAGCTGAACGATGAAGGTCTGCGGATTCTGCGCTATCCGGAGGATGCGGTTAACGATACGCCGAAGGGAGAAATGCTGGAAGCTGTGTTCTGCCAGGATGACTTTGCTGAAATGTCGGAAATCTTGCAGGAAATCAGTTTCGACGACGAAAAACGTGTTTTTGAACAACGGATGGTAAGACTTGACGGCAGTCAGTTCTGGGCTAGCGGGATTGTGGAAAAGACACAAGACGAGGATGGAAAGCCGATTTTGATTGCCACGTTCCACGACATTACTGCTGAGAAGCTGGCAGAAGAAGAAATCGAGAGAGAAAAGCTTGTAGAACGTGTGACTTTGGTAGGGGCGATTTCCAACGCATTTCCTGTGATTATCAGCATCAACCTGACGAAAGATACGGTGAGATTCATCTATTTGGATGAAGATCTGATGGAAAATTTAGGGAATCAGCAGACCTACAGCCAGCTGGCTGCAGACATTTCTCATACAGTGCATCCGGCGAATCTGGAAAAATTCAAAGAGCGTTTCAGTCTTAACGAACTTTTTAACAGCTTGGAAGATGGGAAAAAGGAGGTATCCTTTGAAGCGCAATTCAAACTGAAGGATGATGCTTACCACTGGATTGCCACACAGATTATTCACGTCGATAATCCGTACTCCCAGGATAAGATGGCAATTCTCATTTCCCGCGGCATCGATGAAAGAAAACACGAAGAAGAACAGCAGCGCCAGGCTCTTGAGACTGCTCTGGAAAACGCCAGAACAGCCAGTGAGTCGAAAGGTCAGTTCTTGTCCAATATGAGTCACGATATCAGAACGCCGATGAATGCCATCGTAGGTATGACAGCGATTGCTTCTGCCCATATCAATGATCCCCAGCGGGTACAAAACTGTCTTGAGAAAATTGAGCTGTCAAGCAAACATCTGCTGAATCTGATAAATGACGTCTTGGACATGTCGAAAATCGAGAGTGGGAAGATGTCCCTCAGAGAAGAACCTCTTGATCTTTTAAAGGAACTAGAAGAGTCCCTTGATTTAATCAAGATACAGGCAAAGGCGAAGTCCCTTGACATACAGGCAGATCTGTCAGCGGTAAAAGATGCCTATGTCGTAGGAGACTCAGTGCGTCTGCAGCAGGTATGGGTCAATATTATGAGCAATGCCGTGAAATATACAGAACCTGGTGGAAGCATCTCCATTCAGGTGACACAAGAAAACGGTACCTGGAGAGGTTATGAGAATTATGTGTTCCGCTGTGCCGACACTGGAATCGGCATGAGCCAGCAGTTCCTCGAAAGGTTGTTTCTGCCCTTCGAGCGTGTGCAGGATTCTACCAGCAGCAAGATTGCCGGAACGGGACTGGGCATGGCTATAACCAAAAATATTATCGATCTGATGAATGGAAATATTCAGGTCGAAAGCAGGCTCTCAGAAGGTTCTGTTTTTACTGTGACCCTGCCCCTGAAGCTGCAGGAACGTGCTGAGAAAGATTGTTCTGAGTATGAAACGACGCAGACGGTTCTTGCTGGCAAAAGAGATTATTCGGATAAGCGCGTTCTGCTGGTGGAGGATAACGAGATCAATCGGGAGATTGCCAGAGAAATGCTCAGTGAAAGCGGTATCCTGATAGAGGAAGCTTGTGATGGTGAAGAGGCCGTGCAGAAAGTGGCTGAAGGGCAAGAAGGATATTATGATTTGATTCTGATGGACATCCAGATGCCAAAGATGGACGGCTACGAGGCATCAAAACGCATACGGGCGATGGAGCGCGATGACACCAAAGAAGTGCCGATTATTGCCATGACGGCCAATGCTTTCTCCGAAGATGTACAGGCCGCCCTGCAGGCGGGTATGAACGCCCATTTTGCGAAGCCGGTGGACATGAACGTCCTGCAGCAGATGTTAGACGAATATCTGAACAAATCATCTCGCTAAATCAAAAATGCAACTAAAGTTCAATAGGAAAAATAGGTTCCGCCTGTTACAATAATCCCTGATATCTTATTTTAAATGGGGGAGAAAAATGACAGAAATACATAGGAACCTTATTTTTTTTGACAAAAATTCCAAGTATCAAACGTGGATTAATGAAGGAGAGATGAATGAATTCCGTTATCACCAGGTGCGGACGATGCTGACGAACAACGAACTCATATCGACGCATCAAATGAAGTTCTATTATAAAAGGAGATGCAGAAATGGGCACAAGTGATGTTTTAATGCTTCTGGGCGGACTGGCTCTGTTCCTGTATGGCATGCAGATGATGAGCAGCGGTCTGGAAGCTGCTGCAGGCAATAAAATGAAGACTATTTTGGAGAAGCTGACCTCCAACCGCGTAAAGGGAGTCTTAGTGGGCGCAGGGATCACAGCGGTCATTCAGTCCTCTTCGGCCACGACTGTCATGGTGGTGGGCTTCGTTTCTGCCGGTTTGATGACTCTGAATCAAGCAGTGTGGGTGATTATGGGCGCTAACATTGGTACAACCATCACTGGACAGCTGATTGCCTTGGATGTCAGTGCGATTGCACCCTTGATCACCTTCATCGGCGTCGTGATGATGGTCTTTCTGAAAAGTGAGAAAGCACAGCATCTTGGCAATATCATAGCAGGCCTGGGCGTGCTTTTCATCGGTATGAACATGATGAGTACAGCCATGGAGCCGCTGCAGGATTCGGCAGTATTTACCAATCTGATTACCAAATTTGATAATCCTTTGGTGGGAATTCTGGCAGGAGCCATCTTTACAGCGCTGATTCAGTCCTCCTCTGCCTCGGTGGGAATACTGCAGGCACTTGCCGCCAGCGGCGTTCTCGGTCTGCCTCAAGCGGTGTATGTGCTGTTCGGTCAGAATATCGGCACCTGTATCACAGCGGTTCTGGCATCCATTGGAACAAAGGTCAACGCCAAGCGTTCAACAATCATCCACCTGATGTTCAATATCATCGGAACCTTCCTTTTCACCGCGATCTGCATGACGACACCTTTTGTCTTATGGATGGAAAGCTTTACACCGGGTAATACTGTGGCACAAATTGCCAATGTACATACTGTTTTCAACATCGTCACCACCTTGTTACTTCTTCCTTTCGGAAATCTGATGGCAAAAGCAGCGACAAAGATTTTGCCGGGCGGCGATGATGAACGTGAAGAGACACATAAGCTGATTTATCTGGAACCTATCGACGGACGAAAAACAAGACAGGTGGGACAGATTTCGGTGTCCATCAAGCAGCTTGACAATGAAATCGCCCGCATGTTCGATTTGGTGTGGCAGAACGTAAGAGATGGTTTTGAGGCGGTAGTTACGCGTAAATGCAGCCAGATGGAGAACATCACCGCCAGAGAAGAATATATCGATTATCTCAATGCGGAAATTTCTAAATATATTGCAAAGGTGGTCGTCCTTGAGATGAGCGAATCCGATTCAGAGCGAATCGGTTCCTATTATAAGATTGTGGGCAATCTGGAGAGAATCGGCGATCATGCCATGAATATTGCAGAATATGCCCATGCTATTGAAAAGGGGGATATCCTGCTGTCTGATCAGGCGATCAAAGAAACTGCAGAGATGAAGACACTGACAGATCAGACGCTGACTTGTATTAAAAACGGTCATGAAAAGGATGGTAAGGAAGTGCTGAAGCTGACGGCGCAGAATGAACAGAGAATCGACGATATGAGTGAAACCATGCGGAATAACCAGATCAACAGGATGAAAGAAGGCGGCTGCTCAGCTGAAGCAGGCATCCTTTTTTCAGAAATGGTCACAGATTTTGAACGTATCGGCGACCACGCTTTAAATATCGCAGAGCAGTACGGAGAAATATGATGAAAAAGGTGAGTTGAAACTATCTGTGAGTAGATGTAAAATGTCTAGAGAAGAACTGCAAAGGGAGGATGGAGAGATGGATATTAAAAAGATTGCAAAAGCTTTTGAAAAAAACAACTACCAGGTTTCCTATTTCGAGACAGCTGCGGCAGCTGCCGATTATCTGGACAGAGAAATCAATCAGACGACGGTGGCTTTTGGCGATTCACAGACGCTGCTTTCAATGGACCTGTACGAAAAACTTTCTGCGCATAACATGGTCTATGATCCAGAACATGGCGAGGATTTTTTTAAAGCGGCGAAAGACGGCATGCAGGCGGAGTTCTATGTGACCTCAGTCAATGGAGCCACAGAAGATGGAATACTGATTAATCTGGATGGAACTGGAAATCGTGTGGCGGGAACCTTGTATGGACACAGAAAAGTGTATCTGGTCTTCGGCACCAACAAAATAGAGCCGGATCTGGAAAAAGCTCTTTGGAGAGTGCGCAATGTAGCAGCACCGAAGAATGCTCTGCGGAAAGGTCTGAAGACGCCCTGTGCCTACCATGGCGGTGACAAATGTTATGACTGCAGCAGTCCGGACCGCATCTGCAACGGTCTGATGATTCACTTCAAAAAGATGCGCCACGAGGAGATGGAAGTCGTTCTCATCAACGAAACACTGGGCTTTTAAAGAAAATAAAAATAATACTAAAGTTGAAATCCCACGACATCCTTGATATTCTGCGGGATTCGATCATTTGCGACAATTTCTGATATTTTTGAATGTTAGTAAAGCCATTGCTTTTTTATTTAAAAGTGCTACAATCCATGTTATGCAAGGAGCAGAATCTGACAGCAAGAGGTGAAAAAGTGGAAGCAGTGATAGCAATTATCGTTTTTTTAATCGTTATTGTGGCAATTATGACGGAGAAGGTGCACAGGACGGCGGTGGCTTTGGCAGGAGCAGTCGTGCTGATGCTGACCCATATCCTTACGGTGGACAAGGCTGTGGGATACATAGATTTCAATACGATCGGGGTATTGATCGGTATGATGATCTTTGTCTCTGTTGTCAAAAATTCGGGTATTTTCGAATATATTGCAATCAAAGCGGCCAAGCTCGCCCATGGAAATCCGTGGAAGATCATGGTCGCTTTCATGGTGATTACAGCCGTGTTATCTGCATTCCTGGACAATGTGACTACTGTCCTGCTGGTAGGGCCTATGACTATCACTATCGCCAGGATGCTCAAAGTCAATCCGGTACCTTTTCTGATGACCCAGATACTGGCATCCAATATCGGCGGTACGGCAACTTTGATCGGTGACCCGCCGAATATCATGATCGGCAGTGCAGCCGGACTTGATTTCGTCGACTTCATCGTCAATACGGGGGTTGTGGCCGTCGTTGTAATTGTAGCGCTGATACTGGTCATGAAATTTGTCTACAAATCAAAACTGACAGCTGATGAGGGCGCGATTCTTTCCGTTATGGAGCTGGATGAAAACAAGGCCATAGAGGATATACCGCTGCTCTACAAGAGCATCGTCGTCATGATTTTGGTCGTAGTCGGTTTCATGTTTCACAGCCAGTTGGGAATTGAGTCGGCAACGGTGGCATTGACAGCGGCAGCCGTCATGTTGGTCATCGGCAGACAAAACGTGGATTACATCATTGGTGAGGTAGAGTGGACGACCATTCTTTTTTTCGCAGGCCTGTTCATCGTTGTAGGCGGCTTAGACGAAACCGGTGTAATCGGACAGCTGGCACAGCTTGTCATCAATATGACAAAGGGTCATGAGATCATGACGATGATGGTATTGCTTTGGGCATCGGCACTCTTGTCTTCCGTCTTGGACAATATCCCTTTTGTAGCTACATTGATACCGCTGGTACTGGCTTTGGGCGAAAGCGGAATCAACATTACCCCGTTGTGGTGGGCAATTTCCCTGGGAGCATGCCTTGGCGGCAACGGTACCCTGATCGGTGCGTCGGCTAACGTGGTGCTCTCTGGCATCAGCGGTAAGCACGGTTATCCGATTACCTTCAAAGAATATACGAAGGTGGGATTCCCAGTGATGATCATGTCCGTCGTGCTGGCCATGATCTATCTTTTGATCAGATATGCTGTGTAAGGAAGGAGCTGAACAATCATGAGAAACAGAATTTCAGACGATATGGTCAACATCATGCTGCGGCAGATGGGGGCGAAATCCATCAAAACTTCACCGGCCCATATCAATATTGCTAAATTTGATTTAGGGGAAGAACTGAAAATCACTTATATGTACGAAGTAAAAGAGGAAGAAATCTATCTGCAGAGAGTCAGCCCTTATCCGATGATGATTGGAAAGATTTATAATGAGCAGCAGATTGTGGACATCATCGGCACAGATCTCAGAAAGTTTCAGTCGGCGTATAACAGTTCCAATTTTACAAAATTTATCGATGTGGCAGGCAGTTTAGCCACTTTTGACAAAGAAATTGAAAATCTTTTTATGACACGTAACGTAGATCGGGAAAACCTGGAAAAAATAGAAGAGGAGATGCAGAAGCTGCATACTCTGATTGCTGAAATCACTGCGGTTTCGCCGTTCTTGACTTAATGTATAAATAACCGTTTTGAGAGTATATTTTTCCGCATGAAGGGAAATATGCTCTCTTTTTTTGCGTCAATTTCAACAATTATCGACTTTTGTCGTTTGACTTTGTTCAGAATTGTCGGTATAATTATATACATTGGGGAACTTATACTTTTGCGGACATGTGTATTCTGGTCTGCAGAAGGCACGATTAATTGAGAATCAGATAGGGGGTTTTTTTAATGATTCAATTTCGAGACGTTACGAAAGAATTCAAAGGTAACGTCGTCTTATCAGACATTTCTATGGACATAGGTGACGGTGAACTGACCGTCCTCATCGGTCCCAGCGGTTGCGGAAAGACAACGACGCTGAAAATGATCAACAGATTAATACCAACAAGTAAAGGCAAGATTTTTATCGATGATAAGGACATCGAAGAGATGGACAAAGTCCAGCTTCGCAGGAACATGGGTTACGTCATCCAGCAGGGCGGCCTGTTTCCCCATATGACCATTCGTCAGAACATCGAGATTATCGAGCGCATGGAAAAGAAAAATCCTGAAGAGATTGTGGAAAACACCAAGAAACTGATGAAGATGGTGGATCTGGATCCTGATCAGTTTCTTGACAGATACCCGACAGAGCTTTCAGGCGGACAGCGACAGAGAATCGGCGTCATCAGGGCCCTTGCCAACGACCCTGATATCATTTTATTGGATGAACCTTTCTCGGCTCTGGACCCTGTAACTAGAAGCAGCCTGCAGGATGAACTGATTGAGCTCCAGTCTAAGGTAGGGAAGACTATGGTCTTCGTTACACACGATATGGACGAGGCCATCAAAATTGCAGATAAGATCTGCATCATGAAAGGTGGTCACATTCTCCAGTTTGATACGCCGGAAATGATCCTAAAACAGCCGGCTGACGAATTTGTAGCCAACTTCGTCGGCACCAACAGAATATGGGACTCCCCAGAATACATAAAAGTCGAAGACTTTATGATCAAAACCCCAATAACCTGTAAAGGCGATATGATTAGGAACAGATGTATCAAGCGCATGAGGGATCATCATATTGATTCCCTGCTGGTCGTGGATGAAGACAAGAGGCTGCGCGGCATCGTCGGCAGAAAGGATCTGTTTAAGGCCAATAGACCGTTGATGCAGGCACAGGATATCATGCACGAAGTGGCATATTTTGCTCACTTAGGCGACAACATCGTCGATGTGCTCAAGATGGTGGAAGAGACAGAGGTCAACAACATCCCAGTTCTCGACAATGAGGAAAGACTGGTGGGACTTTTGACTAACAGTAACCTGGTCTCTACACTGAGTAAACAGTTCCTGACGGAAGACAGTACGGAAGGGACGGTGAGCCAGTAATGATTGCACTATTTAAATACATGACCCAGCATCTGGGGCAGATTGCAGATCTGCTTATGGAACATATCGAAATGACAGCCATCGCTGTGGGATTTGCCATCCTCATCGGCGTGCCGCTCGGTATTTTGATCAGTTATGTCAAAAAGCTGGATAAGCCCATTATCGGTGTAGCCAACGTGGTACAGGCAATACCGAGCATGGCGCTTCTCGGTCTAGCCATACCGCTTCTCGGTATCGGAGCCTTACCGGCGGTAGTTATGGTTATCATCTATTCGCTGCTGCCGATTATCAAAAATACCTATACCGGTATCGCCAGCATCGATCCGGATCTGGTAGAAGCGGCAAAGGGGATTGGGTTAACGAAGTGGCAGGTCCTGGCTAAGGTCAAAATTCCAATGGCACTGCCAGTCATCATGGCAGGCGTGCGAATTTCCGCTGTAACCGCAGTGGGGCTCATGACCATGGCGGCATTTATCGGTGCAGGCGGTTTGGGATATCTGGTTTTCTCAGGTATCAGAACGGTCAATAATCTGCAGATTCTGGCCGGTGCCATTCCGGCATGTCTCTTAGCCCTTCTGGTAGACTTCCTCATGGGGCTGGTAGAAAAGTTAGTAACGCCGATCAGTTTGCAGAGTGCTTTCGGCACAGCAAAGGCGGAACTGAAAAAGAAGAGAAAAAGAGAGAAAATCGTCTTGGCAGTCGCCGCGGCTTTGATTGTAGTCTTAGTAGGAAATACGGTGATTGGAAACATGAACCAGGAAGAAAAGACCATTACCATAGGCAGCAAGGACTTCACCGAGCAGCTGATTCTCTGTAACTTATATGCCGACGTCATTGAACACGATACGGACATCAATGTGGTTCGAAAAGAAAACTTAGGCGGCAGCCAGGTCTGCTTTGAGGCTATGAAGAAGGGTGAAATCGACATGTATGTGGACTATACTGGCACGATTTATGTCAACATCCTCAATCAACCGGCTAAATCGGATATGCAGGCAGTCTATGACGAGTGCAAAAAGGCACTGCATGAGAAGTACAAGATCAAAGTTTTGGAACAGGCTAACTTTAACAATACCTATACCCTGGCGGTCTCTCAGGAGACGGCAAAGAAATACGGCCTGAAGACCATGAAAGATCTGCTCAAGTGTGACTCTCAGCTGTCACTGGGCACTACGCTTGAGTTTCAGAACAGACAGGACGACGGCCTGCCAGGTCTGTTGAAGAAATACAACTTTAAGTTCAAGAAGACGGTAGGCATCGACGGCTCACCGAGATTCACTGCCTTGAAAAACGGTGACACGGATATCGTTGACGCCTTTGCCACAGATGGACTTTTGAAGAAGTACAACCTGAAGGTCCTGGAAGACAGCGACGGATTTTTCCCACCGTATTATGCTATTCCGATCATCAACGAGGAGACCCTCGAAACGTATCCGGAATTGGAAGACGTCATCAATAAACTGAGCAAGATCCTCACCAACGAGGTCATGCAGGAACTGAATTACCAGGTAGATGAAAAAGGAAAAGAACCAGCTGACGTGGCAAGAGAGTTTGCCAAGGAGCAGGGCCTGATTTAATTCTATATATGAAAATGAAAGAGTTGTTGCTGACGGCGGCTGAAAAGCTGCCGCAGTGGCAGTTCTTTTTTTCTTTTTTGAGACGTTTTGCCTTCCGCGCCGTATACAAAAGGTATAGGTGAAGTAAATCAGTCTGCCCAAAGGTCGCAGACTACGATAGGAGGAAGGCATGGATAACAAAGAAGTATTTAGAAAATCAAACCTGGAGCGGATCTCTTCCCCGGAAAAGATGAATGACTACATCAAGGTCATCAACCCCAGTGTCGTCATCATGCTGGCGGCTTTAGGCCTGCTGCTACTGGGAGGACTGGCCTGGGGGCTTTGGGGGAACATCCCTCTCACGGAAAACCTGTCGGGCGCCTTTTATGCCAGCGAGGAACAGGAACGCTGCAACAAAATGGCCGCAGTGGTATCTGTAGAAACTGCGGCGGAATTGAAGACGGGTATGGAAGTACAGGTTTCTCCAAATACGGCTGACCGAGAAACTTACGGATACATGAAAGGCAGAATCGAGAGTATCGGCGAATTCCCTACATCAGAAGAGGAAATCGTCAGCCTGGTCAAGAATAAAGAACTGGCCGGTTATCTGATGCCGGACTCCGTGGGGATTTTGGTGATTATTTCCTTTGATGCGGACAAAGAAACTGCCAGCGGCATTGCCTGGTCCAGCAGTAAAGGGAAAGACGTTACGGTCAAAAAAGGTTCTACCGGTACCGCTCTTGCCGTAGTCGAGAATCAAAAACCGATAGAACTGATCTTAGAGTAGGAGGCGCATCATGGCAAAACCAATCAAAGTACCAGTTGTCATGCAGATGGAAGCCCTGGAATGCGGAGCTGCATCCTTAGCCATGATCCTAGGCTACCACGGGCGGGTGGAACCGCTGGAAAAGGTCCGCATGGCCTGCGGCGTATCCAGAGATGGGACCAGCGTAAAGGCGATCAAATCCGCGGCGGCTGATTATGGTCTGACGGCGAGAGCCTTCCGCTACGAGCTGGATATGGTTCAGGAAATCTCTTTTCCGGCAATCATCCATTGGAATTTTAATCACTTTGTCGTCCTATGCGGATTTACAAAAAAGGGCGCTGTCCTCAACGACCCGGCTCGAGGGCGGGTGACAGTCTCCATGAAGGAATTTGACAGAGCCTTTACAGGCGTAGTAATCATGTTTGAGAAGAACGATGACTTCGAGACCGGCGGAGAGAAACGCAGCGTGATGAATTTTGCCGGGAAGAGGCTGCGGGGAACGAAATCCGCTGTCATCTTCGTCTTTATCACGACCGTGTTCATCACTGTAGTCGGCATTATACAGCCGCTGTTTTCCAAGGTCTTTATGGACAGCATCCTGACCAAAGGCCAGTCGGACTGGCTGATGCCATTTATTGGAACCATGGCAATCGTCCTTGTCTTCAGCATTGTCGTCAATTACCTGCAGGCCATTTACCTGCGCAAGATACAGGGCAAGTTTGCCATTACGGCCAACTCGGAATTCATGTGGCACGTTCTCCGTCTGCCCATGAACTTCTTTTCACAGAGAAACGCCGGTGACCTGGTGGGGCGGCAGAGTCTGAACCAGTCCATCACCAATACCCTGGTAGGCGAGCTGGCGCCGGCGGGGCTGGATCTGCTGACCCTGGTCCTGTATCTGACCATCATGTTCAGATACAGCGTGATTCTGACGGTGGTGGGACTGGTCACCGTGGCAATCAACCTGTTTTCGGCGGGCTATATATCCAACAAAATCATGAACATCAGCCGTGTGGCTATGCGTGAGAGAGGCAAGGTGGACAGCACCACCACCTCTGGCATCGAGATGATCGAGACCATCAAAGCCGCCGGTGCGGAGAGCGGCTTCTTTGAGCGTTGGTCCGGCTTCATCGCCAGAGAATCGGTGGAAAATAACAGGGTGCTGAAGACCAACATCTACATGAACAGCATCCCCCAGTTTCTGACTTCCTTGGCAAACAGCTCCGTGCTGCTCATCGGCGCATCGCTGATCATCAATGGCGATTTTACCGTCGGCATGCTCATGGCCTTTCAGGGATTTATTGCTGAATTTCTCTCACCGGCCCTGTCACTGATCAACGTGGGCACCACCGTGCAGCAGATGCGCGCCTCTATGGAGAGAGTGGAGGATGTCATGGAATATCCGGCAGACGTGGATTACACCAGAGACGAGAAGGAATCCTTAGAGGGAGCAAAAAAACTGAGCGGCGATATCCGCCTGAAGGATGTGACCTTTGGCTACAGCACCAATTCTCCCGCCTTGATCAAAGACTTCAGCATCGACATCAAGCCGGGATCAAAGGTGGCCTTTGTGGGCGGCTCCGGCTGCGGCAAATCCACCATGACCAAGCTGATTTCGGGACTGTACAAACCGTGGTCCGGCACCATCGAATTTGACGGGAAACCCATGGAGGAGCTGAACCACATGATCTTCACCAGTTCTGTGGCTGTCGTGGATCAGGACATCATCCTGTTCGAAGACTCCATCAGGAACAATATCAAGATGTGGGATCAGTCCATCGAAGATTTTGAGATGATCATGGCGGCAAAAGACGCCAGCATGCACGAGGAAATCATGCTCCGCGAAGGCTACGACTGCAAGCTGACCGAGGGCGGAAAGAACTTCTCTGGCGGACAGCGGCAGAGACTGGAGATTGCCCGCGTATTGGCGCAGGATCCCAGCATCGTCATCATGGACGAAGCGACCAGCGCGCTGGACGCAAAGACGGAGTACGAGGTCATCAACGCCATCAAGGATCGCGGGATCACCTGCATCATCGTGGCCCATCGTCTTTCGACCATTCGGGACTGTGATGAAATCGTCGTTATGAATTACGGTGAAGTTGTGGAAAGAGGCACCCATGAAGAGCTGATGGCAAAGGGCGGCCTCTACACCCAGCTGATCACCACGGAATAGGAGGGTACTATGAGCTGGTTTGGAGAACAACTAGAAGAAAGAAAAGCAAAAGATAATGAGCTCTTTGAGGGCGCCTTTCAGGATTTGTCCTCTGTGGTCATGCCCTCAGCAGGCAGAGAGAAGATGGAAAACAGCAGGGAGGAATCCCAAAGCGCCATAGAAGCGATTTTGAAATACCTTCACGTAAAAATCGTAGAGGTTCCGGAAGAAATCAAAGACTTGAACGATCAGATCGAATACATGCTGCGGCCTACAGGCGCCATGAGAAGGCGCATCGAGCTGACGGATACCTGGTACAAGGATTCCATCAATCCGATTCTGGCCGCGAAGAAGGACGGCACGGTGGTGGCGCTTCTGCCCAGTCGTACCAGTGGATACAGCTATTTTGACAAGCAAAAAGGCAGGCGGGTGCGGGTGACGAAGAAAGTGGCGGAAGAGTTTGAAGGGGACGCCTACTGCTTCTACCGTGCTTTTCCATTGAAATCACTGAACATCAAAGACCTGGTCATCTTCATGGCAAAGTCCCTGAGTTTTTGGGATTATGCCTATGTGGCGGCGCTGACCCTAGCGGTAAGCCTGATCGGCCTGATCACGCCTTATGCGACGCAGATGATTTTTTCCAGCGTCATACCGGCAGGGGTCAGCTTCTACGTGCTGCCCATGGCGATTCTGGTGGTCACCTCCCTCGTCGCAAACAACCTGTTCGGCATCTGCAACACGATCCTGGACGCGAAGATAGAGAAGAAGCTGAGCATTGCGGTGAAAAGTGCCTCCATGGCCAGGCTGCTTCTGCTGCCGGCAGGGTTTTTCAAGACCTATTCCTCCGGAGAGCTTTCGAAACGGCTGGAGAACATGGATACGCTGTCGAAGATGCTGCAGGACACCCTCATGAATACGGGTCTGACTGCCGTGTTTTCCATCGTCTACGTGGTGCAGATCACCAGGTATTCAAAGGCGCTGGCTGTTACGGCTGTAGCCATCCTGCTGCTGAACCTGGTCTATACCATGGTCAGCAGCATTCTGCAACTGGGTTATTCCCGCAAGCGGCTGGCTGCCAACGCCAGGCTGAACGGCATGGTGTTCGCTCTCTTTTCCGGCATTCAGAAGATCAAGCTGTCAGGCTCTGAGAAGAGGATGTTCGGACGCTGGGCAAAGACTTACAGGACCAGTGCGGATCTGGAATACAATCCGCCGATGATCATCAGGCTGGCGCCGGTATTTTCGGTGGTCTTCACCTTCGGCAATCTGCTGGTGCTCTATTACATTGCGGCGGTGACTGGCGTATCGGCGGCTGACTACATGGCCTTCACCACGTCCTACGGCCTGGTGAGCACGGCGATCATGGGTCTGTCCAGTATTACCAACGTGATTTCCGATATCAAGCCGGCTATGGAGATGGTGGAACCGATCATGAAAACCATGCCGGAAGTGGAGGAAAACAAGAAGGCAGTGACCAAGCTGAACGGTTCCATTGAGCTGAGCAACATCTCCTTTCAATATTCTCAGGGCGGTCCGAAGATCATCGACAACCTATCCTTGAAAATCAGACCGAACCAGTATGTGGCCATCGTCGGCAAAACCGGCTGCGGCAAGTCTACGCTGATGCGGATCCTGCTGGGCTTTGAAAAGCCGCAGACGGGATCGGTGTACTTTGACGGTAAGGATCTGAATTCCCTGGACGTGAAGTCGGTCCGCCGCAATATCGGGGTCGTCATGCAGAACAGCTCCCTCTTTGCAGGAGACATCTATTCCAATATCGTAGTCTCAGCTCCATGGCTGGGACTGGACGACGCCTGGGAGGCGGCGAGAATGGCTGGTATCGCCGAGGATATCCAGCGGATGCCCATGAACATGCACACCGTCATTTCTGAGGGCAGCGGCGGCATTTCCGGCGGTCAGAAGCAGAGAATCATGATTGCCAGGGCCATTGCGCCGAAGCCGAAGATCATCATGTTCGACGAGGCGACCAGCGCCCTTGACAACATCACCCAGAAGCAGGTGTCAGAATCCCTCAGCGGCCTCAGGAGCACCAGGATCGTCATCGCCCACCGCCTGTCCACCATCAAGCAGTGCGACCGCATCATCTATCTGGAAAACGGCAAAATCGCCGAGGACGGCACCTTTGACCAGTTGGTGGAACTGAACGGAAAATTTGCAGAATTGGTAAAAAGACAGATGGTCTGAAAACTTTTGAGACACTTTGACGTCTGCGCCGTATATATAGATACAAGGCAATCGCAAAGGATGTCAATGGAGGAAACAATATGGTTGAAGAAAAAGAAAAAAAGGTCACAGAGCTGACTGATGAGGAACTTGAGGCTGTAGACGGCGGACAAAATGGCTTTTACTACGGCCACATGATCACAACGGGAATCACCAGTGCCAAGACCTGCCAGTACTATGAAGCCGGAAGAAACTTCTATAATGAACATATTTTGGCGATTAACAGAACCTGCGGCGCGTGCAAGCATTTGATGAATGACGATGGCTGGCATGTGTGCAGAGCAAGAACCTGTGAAGTGTAAATTTAAAGGAGGAAAGTAAGATGACAGAGGAAAAGAAAGCAGTAGAATTGACAGAAGAAGAAATTCAGAGCGTAGACGGTGGATCCGGTGTATTTAACGGACATAGAATCATAACGGGCGTCAGCTCCGCAAAAGGATGCCCGTTCTATGAGGCCGGCAGCAACTTCTACAACAAAAAGGTCATAGGCATCAGCAATACCTGCGGCGCCTGTGTACACATGATTTCAGAATTCGGTTGGCATCTGTGCGATGCGAGAAATGAGTAAGGAGGACCTGGACATGGAAGAAAAGAAGATGCCGACAGAGCTCAGCGAGATGGAGCTTGAAAGTGTAGACGGCGGTGCTGCCGTCCATAACGGACACAGAATCACCACAGCCTTGACCTCCGCAAAGAACTGCCCGTACTATGATCCGGGATCAAATTTCTATAACTTGAAGCTCCTGGCATTCAAGAATACCTGCGGCGCATGTACCAAGCTGATGAAAGATGACAGCTGGCATGTCTGCTCTGTGAGAAACGACTAAAACAACGATGGGCAGGACAGCTATGTGCGTAAGGCACATAGCTGGTGCCCGTTATAGAAGGTGAGGACCTATTATACGACTAGCGCCTAGCCACTCGCTGACGCTTGTGGGGCGCTAAAGCATAAGGTCTGCCAAGCCAAATCAAAGATTTGGGGCAGGACCATTAGGAGGAACGTTGATGAATGAGAGATGGGTACGAAAGGACTTTTCTAAGGACAGCAGGATCAAAGACAGCCTGCTACTCGACCTCCTGCGCTATCAGAAGCTGCGGGCAAGGGAAATCCCCGAGGAATACGAGGAACAGATCGCGGCTGCCGGAATCAGCAAAGAGGAGCAGAAAGCGATTGAACAATTAAAAGAAAAGAAAAAACGCTGAAGACTTTCTGAACATGAAAATGTGAGAAAGTCTTTTGTCGTATTTTGACGAAACGACAGATTTCAATGAAAAAAGTGCAGAAATCGGTGATTTACTATTTTGGGAATTTTTTTTGCTATCATGGCAGTAGGTTACACAGCGGGACAGAATGGAGGCACAGAGTGGAGAGACGACGGGATACAGAAGAAATATTAATTGATATTTACAAAGAATTCTTCCCTAAAATATATAATTACATATATTATCAGATCAATAATAGCGCCATCTGTGACGATTTGGTCAGCAGCGTTTTTATGAAGGTAGTAGAGAATATAGATAAATTCGATGAGCGGAAAGCCTCTTTTTCTACTTGGATTTACACCATCGCCAGAAACACGGTCATCGACTACTATAGAAAAGCGAAGTTGGAATCCGATATCGAGGATTATGTCGATTCAGTCAAATATTCCCTCTCTTTTGAAGACGCCTACAGAGAATATACGCAAGCGTATCGAGGCAGTACAGAAGCTTTGATAGCCATACTCAACGAAAAGGAACGTCCAGTTATCTATCTTCGATATTTTGAAGGTCTCAGTTTTACGGAGATTGGCAGCCGTCTTGGAAAGAACAGCAGTACGATCAGAACCCTCCATGAGAGGGCGCTGAAAAAGATGCTGAAATATCTTCAGGAAAAAGGGATACATTATGAAGATATCATATAGAGGAGATAGCAGGATGGAAGAAAAAAAAGTATGTGGTATAATTGGTATTACCAGTGATGGATATCCGATCATCATGCCGGACCACGTGTGTCGATACTTTGAACCAGACGACGCGATGACTTATAACGTAAAAGAATGTTGGTACTGCCGGTATGCGGATTTCAGAAGGTCTAACGAGATCATGCTGGAAAACAGTGTCTGCAGGCACATCTTGAACCGCGTGAAACCGAGAAGATAATGCATCATTTTATATAGGAGAAGTTTTTATGATACGGTTTGCAATCTGTGATGACTTTGCTGAGGACCGGGAATTTGTAAAAAAGGTTTTGACGGCTTATTTTTATAAACGGAACGAAAAAATTGAAATAACAGAATACGAAGAAGGTACCGTGCTTCTTGACGACTATGCTGATGGAGACGGCACCTGTTTTGATGCGATTTTTTTAGATATATTTATGAAAAAATCCCACGGCATGAAGGTGGCAGAACAGCTTCGCCAGTACGACAAGAAGGTGAGCATCATCTTAATCACCACCACCGATGAGTTTGCCCTCGCTGGTTACGGCGTTCACGCATACAGCTATCTGCTGAAACCCATCAAGGCAGAAACTCTGGTGGAACTTTTGGACAATTTTGTGCGCTTTTTTCATGCCGACAGAAAAGAAAGTCTTTTAGTGAAAAACGGCACGACCCAGGAACGGATTCCTTATAATGACATCATCTATATGGAAAGCCAGACACCTTACGTTTACATTCATTTGCGCGATGGAAACGTACACCGCATCAGCGCCAAGCTGGTCGATGTAGAGGATGAGGTGGAGGGTAGAAGCTTCGTCCGCTGCCATCAGAGCTTCATCGTAAATTTTGAGAATGTAATAAAGGTAGATAAAGTATTTCACATGGAGGACGGAACGCAGGTGCCTATCCGCAGACAGGAGATGAAGGCTTTGAAAGAAGCGTATTACCAGTACGTTCTCAAAACCACATTGTAAATAACACTGTCATTGATATGATCTGCTTTGAGACAATTCTGCGAAGGATGCGTATATATTATCAGAATCATCTTTAGAAGAGTCGATAAGGAGTCGTTCATGTTAAATGCAGATCAGTTTACTGTCATCAACATCGTGATGATCGCATGCGTTTTAATCACCTTTTTCAGTGTCTACGTTCCCCAAAAAGTGAATAGAAGATATAGAATGACGGCAGTCTTTTCTCTGTCAGTGTGTGCGCTGATGATGGCTGCGGTCGCTCATTTCAAAGGTATCATGGCGGCAAACAATTCTATGCTGGCAATTTGGATACCCCTCACTTTCGTGGTGTTCTGGGTATTTTCAAAGTATAAGGGAGGAAGATATCTCGTCACTTATTTTATTTCTCTTTTATCCATCACTTCGATAAATGGTTTAGGGTTTATCGTCGTAGATACATGCTTTGGCTGGCGGCCCATCGCCCATGTCTTTATCAGGTGTACGCTGATGCTCTTGGCAGCTTGGCTGATGTGGAGGTTTGTTAAAAAGCCTTTTGCTAAGGCCTTGGCCTCAGTCAGCAAAGGCTGGAGCTTGATGGCAGTTGTCACAGGTTTATTCTATCTGGCTTTTGTAGTATTCTTTGCTTATCCAAAACCCATCACAGAACGTCCGAAAGAATATGGCTTTGCAGTCCTTTTGATTCTTACTATATATTGTGCTGTAGTATTGGTCATCTATACTATTTTAAATCTGAGCCAGGAAATTGAAAAAGGTCTGGCAGAAGCACAACGGCAGAATGAACAGCGTATCAACAGTATGAGGCTCGCGCAGATGGAGCAGCAGTATAAGAACATGATGAACACTTTAGAGCAGACCCGTATTATCCGCCACGATCTGGCCCATCATTTCCGCATGATTTCAGAGTATTGCAGCAGCAGACAGTACGAAAAAATCGAAGCCTATCTGGAGGAGCTGAACTTCAGGAATGTGATGGAAGAGGTGAAGGTGTACTGCAGAAATGGCACCGCCAATGTCATATTGAGTTACTACGCCTGGCTGTCTGAAACAGAAGATATCACTTACAGCTGCGAGGCGGATCTGCCTGCAAAGATACTTTGCAACGAGATGGATTTGAGCGTGCTTTTAGGCAACGCCCTGGAAAATGCAGTGGAAGGCTGCAGAAAAGTCTGTAAAGAAAGAGAGCTGCATATAAGGCTGCGATACGAAAAGAAAAAGTTGATCTTCGATATCCGCAACAGTTTTGACGGGATACTGCGAGAGAAAAATGGACTTTTGCAATCCACCAAGGAGCAGGAACAGCATGGTTTTGGCATGCGAAGCATACAGCGAGTGGTCGATAAATACGACGGGTATCTGCGCTACTACACAGAAGAGCAGACCTTTATTCTGCAGATCGTATTGATCCTAGAAGAACTTTAACAGATTACACTTTTATTATTTTGATAGAAGTGTAATTTTTTTTGAGACGATTTGCGCCGCAATTCGTATATAGACTTAAAGGAGAAGTTTCATGGAAAAGAAGATCAAGAAAAACATCATTATCATCTTGCTGCTGATCAACCTGACGGCAACTGGCGGATTAGCCATCTACCTGTTGACAGGAGGGGAGGCGCAGACACATGGGGAGACAGCCTTTGACGATGTGGAAACAAAGGAGAAATACACGCTTTATATCGGCACCAACGACAAAGAGACTTACAGCCAACTGATTTCTACGGACAAGGCGAGAAGAATCGTCAACAAAATCTGCACCAGATATGTGGAAGGATATACGTCTTCCAAAGCCACAGGCGGCTGGGTAGATGAAACTGGCACCTTGACACAGGAAAATACACTGGTCTATTCCTTCTACGATGTGACAGAGGATCAAATCAAAGCTGTCATGGACGAAGTTCTCACTGCATTAAATCAGAACTCCATTCTCCTGGAAATGACAGAGAGTCAATCGACCTATTATTACGGAGATAAGGAGTGATCTGCAATGACGAGGAAAGAAAATAATATCGTACTATTTTCCATCACTCTCTGTTGGGCAGCTTCTTATGTTTTTATCAAAAGCCTGCCGCCGGATTTATCATCTTACGCCTACCTGACACTGACCACAGGTACAGCTAGTGTGGTGTTAGTTATCGTGTTTGCAAAGCAGCTGCGAAAAATCACTCTGCGGATATTGGGGCAGGGTTTTTTGCTGTCCTTGCTCATGGCTGGAAATCTTCTGGCAGAGAAGGCTGGCATCAATCAGCTCCCTTCCTCTAATGCCAGCTTTATCTCCTCTTTGAATATTTTATTTGTTCCCTTACTTCTGCTGATGCTGCATCGCTATCCGACGAAAAATAACATGCTGGGGATTCCCATTATTCTCTTTGGTCTGGCATTGACCAGTGAATTTGCACTGAGTGGATTCCTCAACGCGGGCACTTTTTATATGATTATCGCTTGTCTGTTTATGGCAGTCTACACCATCTCTGCAGACTATTTTACCAAGAGTACGGATCCCCTGCTCCTGGGTGTCGTTCAGATGTGTTTTACCGCGATCATCGGTTTTTTGCTGTGGTTCATAGAAGAGCCTCGGACTTTCGCCAGCATCGAATATACGAAAGAGCTGCTGTCGTCCATCTTTATTTTGGCATTCTTTGCAAAGGCGTACGCCTACATCATGCTGATGTATTCTCAGCGCTATACAAGCCCGGTCAGTGTTACCATCATCGCCTCCACAGAGCCTATTGTAACACTGATTCTAGCGTTACTGATTCCGGCCAGCTTCGGCGCCAAAGAAGTGTTTCACTTGGAGTCTCTGCTGGGAGCCATGTTTATCATGGCAGGCGCGGTTGTAGCGGGAACGGACTTCCTCGATAAGAGAAAGGAGCAGAAGACATGAGATTATCAAAGGGGAAACAATTCCTGATTTGTACAGCGGTCTTTGCTGTGCTGGGCGCGGCTTTCAAGGTCATGGTACTGGTGGAGGGATTTACAGAGGTCAGGCCGGTCAATGCGGTGCCTATGTTGGCGGGGCTCAGCTTTGGTTCGATCGGCGCCTTGGGCTGCGGAATCGGAAACCTCATTGCCGACGCCTTCGGTACTTTCAATCTGACATCGGTTCTGGGATTCTTTGCTAATTTTGTAGCGGCCTATCTGCCTTATAAGCTGTGGCATCTGTTGAAAAAAGAGGAACCGAACGTACATACCTGGAAGAACATCGGTCTTTATGTGTACTTATCAGCCTTATCAGCACTGACTGCTGCCTGTATGCTCGGATTTGGCCTCTACTACTTCTTTGATTCGTGGATCGAGACGATTTTCACTTATGTGCTTTTCAACAACTTTGGCTTTTCTGTAGCTTTGGGGCTGCCACTGTTTATCGTACTGACCTCTGATTCAGTCAATTTGGTCTGTACAGAGGCAAAGGAAAGCAAATATCACTGGCTGAAAAGTATGAAAAAGTCTGTACTGATCGCTTATACTCTATTGATGGTTGTCATCGCTGCCGGTGTTTTCACAGGCTGGCTGCCAGGAAACCAAGCTGTGGCGGGATTTCTGAATGTAATCTCTCTGCTGCTGTTGCTTTATCTGCTTTTATAGAGGAAGGACTTATGGAAAGAAAAACAATATATAGAAACTTAATCAGAGCATTTCTGTGTGGTCTTATTTTTTTCGCGGTGACTGTGCCATTTCGGGAATTATTCTCTCTGATGCCGGTCACGGAAGTGCGTCCTGCCAGTGCCCTGCCGCCAGCTTTCGGCCTTCTCTTTGGGTTTTGGGGAGCACTGGGTACTGCATTGGGAAATCTGATGGCCGACATCTTATCGGGTTATTCCTTGGGTTTATGTCTGACAGGGTTTGCTGCCCAGTTCCTATACGGTTACATACCCTTTAAACTGTGGCACGCTTTTGGGTCTCGCGGCGCTGAGCAGGACTTTCCCAAACTGGATACGGCCAGACATGTGGTCAAATATCTATTTATCGTTGCCATTGATTCTCTGATGATGGCAGGTCTGCTGGGATTTCTGATGGAAGGCTTCGGCATCTCGCAGTTCCTTTCAACGACTACTTTTGTGCTGCTGTTGAACAACTTTGATTTCTGCATTCTTCTGGGCATGCCTGTGCTTATTCTCGTATCCGTGACAGGGATTTCTGTTGATGTCCAGAAAGGAAAAGTACAGTCGCAAAGAGGACTTCTGTCAGTCTGGGGTGGACTTTTCCTGCTCTGCGCTTTTACCCTGACAGAAGCGCTGAGACCTGGACTTCTGTCCGTTTGGCCTTTTGCGGCGGCAGCCTTTCTATTATTCTTTGCTGCTGCGGTCTGGCCGCCAACGGGTCAGGTACTGAAAGAACGAAAGGGCAGGCACCCGTTGTCCATGAACGAAAAAATCATTCTCATATTTCTGATACTGGGGATTATTGCGGGAGCCATTGCCGGTAATGCCGCTTATCATGGTTTTTTGGCTCAGGAAGCAGCATCTGTGGATTTGTGGAACAGGGTGTACAGCTACGTGGCGATTTCCCTGAACTTGTTTTTCCTGATTTCTCTGGTGTTTCTCTGGTATATGGAAACCAATATCACTGTACCGCTGGAGCGTCTATCGGCTGTAACGCGATATTACGCAGAAGACAGGTCGCAGGCAATCGACCACGAAAAGATCATCGAAGTCTGTGAACCTCTGTGCAAGAAAAAAACGGAGGTGGGAAATCTGGCACGATCCTTTGTGAAGATGGCAGCAGACCTGGAAACCTATATGGATAATCTGACGCAGGTGACAGCAGAGAAGGAGCGGATTGGGGCAGAGTTAGATGTAGCGACGCATATACAGGCCAGCATGCTCCCCTGTATCTTTCCGCCATTCCCCGAGAGAACAGAATTTGACCTTTCCGCTTCCATGAGACCGGCCAAGGAGGTAGGCGGGGACTTTTACGATTTCTTTCTGGTGGATGAAGATCATCTGGCTGTAGTCATCGCCGATGTATCTGGCAAAGGTGTCCCGGCGGCTTTGTTTATGGTCATCGCAAAAACACTTATTAAGGATCAGGCGCAGACAGGGAAATCGGCGGCAGAGGTATTTGACGAAGTCAACGAGCAGCTTTGTGAAAGCAACGATGAGGGGCTGTTCGTCACTGCCTGGCTGGGGATTTTGGAAATTTCCACGGGTCATATGGAGTTTGCCAATGCCGGTCATAATCCACCGGCCATTTGTACCAGTGAGGGTGAATTTACATATCTGAAGATGAGGGTCGGTTTTGTACTGGCGGGTATGGAAGGAATGCATTACCGCACAGGAACCTTTGATTTTCAGCCAGGAGATACACTCTATCTCTATACAGATGGAGTGACCGAAGCGACGGATTTAAAGGAGGAACTTTACGGTGAGGAACGGCTGAAAAACATTCTCGACGAAAACAAGCAGGCGGCTCCGGCGGAACTGATCAAAAGCGTGAAGGAGGATGTAGACGCCTTTGCAGGCGAAGCTCCTCAATTTGACGACATCACGATGCTGGCCTTGAAAGTTTGGGGGCAGAACCATGATACGACAAAATCCAGCCCATCGCGTGGCATAGAGGATGCCCCTCGATTGGGGATTTAAAGCATAAGGTCTGCCTAGCCAAAATCAAGTTTTGGGGCAGAACCATTAGGAGGTGAGAAAATGGCACAAATGACGTTGGAGGCTGTTCCAGAGAGTTTGGACCGAGTTCTGGAGTTTATAGACGCGAATTTAGAGCGCAGTCAATTTCCTGCAAAAGTACAGGTGCAGATCAATATAGCGATTGAAGAATTGTTTGTCAACATCGCCCGCTATGCTTACAGACCCTATGTAGGGGAAGTGACCATAAGGGTGGAGACAGAGGCCGCACCTTCACAGGCAACGATTCGATTTATTGACCGAGGAAGGCCCTATAATCCATTGCAAAAGGAAGATCCTGACGTTACCCTCTCGGCTGAAGAGCGAGAAATCGGGGGTCTGGGCATCTATATGGTGAAACAGAGCATGGATGAAATCTACTATGAATATCAAGACGGAAAAAATATATTAACGTTGAAAAAGAGAGCTGAAAACTAGGAGGATATCATGAAAATCACGAAAAACAAAGAAGAGACAGTATTGACGTTGGCCTTGGATGGCAGGTTAGACACGAACACCGCACCAGATCTTGAGACTGAACTGAAAGCCAGCCTGGATGGTGTCGAAACCTTGATCATGGATATGGATACGCTGGCTTACCTCTCGTCAGCTGGTTTGCGCGTTATTTTGGCGGCACAGAAGCAGATGAACAAACAAGGAAAAATGATAGTCAGAAATGTCAACGATATGGTTATGGAAGTATTTGAAGTGACAGGCTTTATCGATATTTTGACCATTGAATAAATGCTGTACAGGGAGGGAGGAGGCCGGCATGGAACTGAACGAGAAGTTGTGGGAGGCATTCCTTCCGTGTATAGAAGGTCTTTATATTATAGAGGAAAAAACAAAAGTAATCTGTTATGCTAATGCATTTATAAATCCTTTACAAGAATCCATCGTCGGCCGCTATTGCTATCAAGCTATGGCTGGCAGAGAGGGACCTTGTGATTTCTGCCCCTGTCTGCACGAAGCGGCTTGGCAGCAGGGTGAAGTTTACGTCTGGGATTTTTATGATAGAAGATCGAAACAGTGGTATAAGATTAAAAATCGTCTTGTCGATATTGATGGATGTTTATACCGTCTGGGTAATGTCAACCTAGTTGGAGATATGATGGAACTCGGTCGGGACGCTATCAGAGAGATGGCGGCTATGCAGCATCTGGCCTGTGACCGGGATAAAATCGGCAAAATACTGGAATTTGAAAGCTCCCATGATAAGCTGACTGGCGTATACAACCGAAATCAATATATTGCCGACCTGGAAGGGGCATTTCAAGATGTGGAATGCGCGGGAATCCTCTTTTTTGACTTAAATAATTTGAAAGAGGTTAATGACAGTTACTTTCACTCGGAGGGTGATCGGCTGCTGTGCCGTCTGGCGGAGGCGATTTTTACATCGGCGGGCAGAGGCAGAAGATGCTACCGAATCGGCGGTGATGAATTTATCTTAATCGCCCCGAATTGTACGAAAGAGGAGCTTGAGCGGTGTCGGAAGCGAATTCTCAACACCTTAAAGGAACTGGATAAAGGAGAATTGATCCCCTGCAGTGTGGCGGTGGGCAGCGCTTGGAGTCCATCAGGCAGGGACTTAGGATCCCTGGTTACAGAAGCGGATCGACGCATGTATGAGAATAAAAAAGTAATGAAAGGTGTAAAATAATCGGAATTCCCTCACGGGACATACTCCGATCGGGCGGTGCTGCTCTCCACGGTTATTTTGTACTTTTTGAGCAAACTTTCTTGATTTGCACAATTTACCCTTTGCAGAAGATTATAAAAAGAGAATAAATGGAGATTTGGAGGGCGTTATTTTGCCGCTGGTTATTTTTTGATGATTTTTATGATATGATAACTCTTTATGACGACCCTAAAAGTAACTTTGAGTGCTTTTACAGTCTCTCTTTCTTAATTATATACGCCTGTCAACGCTGAACCTGCCCATACTGCGGTGAGTTTTTGTGCAGGAGAAATAAAAATATGGCAAAAAGTACAAAACGAGTGTGTTACGGAATGTGGAAATAGGAATCTTGAAGCCCTAGCCCGATTTACGTTAAGTAAATCGTTGGCAGGTCTCATGCAAAAAGTCCCCAAATCTTGATTTGGCAGACTTGACCGCTTGATTCCGTCATTTCCACTTTTTTAGTGCATTATAAAAAAATTTTTATAAGAAAGTTTTTATGGTATACTATAAAAAAGGTGATACAAACGCTAGATGATATCAGTTAACTTTAAAGATGTAAACTGTGAGCATCTGTTGGACTATAGGGCTTTGCACAGCTATATAACAGAGCGGGTTGTACCCGGAAAAAAGACTTATATTTTTCTTGATGAAATATAGGCAGTCACTGACTTTCAAAGGGTAGTGGACTCATTTTATATCAGAGTAAACGTGGATATCTATATTACTGGCTCCCCTTCAGAAAATAGGTGATTACCATCCTAAATGTATCATATCCATGGACGAAATACCAATGAATCAAGATGGAATCAGGCATATCAACATCATCGATTTTCTGTTGGAAAACTGGGACCAATAAACGCAAGCTTCTGCAAGATTTGACAAGATTCTAAATTTTTTGGTATAATGGTTCTACAATCTTACGACGTTGTCGCAAGGGAAGAACCATTGAATCATGACGTTCGATTCTATTTCTGAAGGCATCGTCATGGTATAATCTAAAATAAATTATTGAAAGAACGGAGGTATGAACATGATCCAGTTCCGTGACGTGACGAAGGATTTTAAAGGAAACGTCGTGTTATCAGACATTTCAATGGAAATCAAAGATAAAGAACTGACCGTCTTAATCGGCCCCAGCGGCTGCGGAAAGACAACGACATTGAAGATGATAAACCGACTGATCCCGCCTAGTAAAGGGGATATTTTTATTGATGGAAAAAACATCGAAGAAATGGACAAGGTGCAGTTGCGCAGAAATATGGGCTATGTCATCCAGCAAGGAGGACTGTTTCCCCATATGACCGTGAGGCAGAACATTGAGATTATTGAACGTCTAGAGAAAAAAGACCCCCAAGCTATTGTCGACAACACCGTCAGGCTGATGAAGATGGTAGATCTGAATCCAGAAGAATTCCTAGACCGCTATCCGACTGAGCTGTCCGGCGGACAGCGTCAGAGAATCGGTGTAATCAGAGCATTGGCTAACGATCCGGATATCGTGCTTCTGGACGAGCCGTTTTCTGCTTTGGACCCGGTGACCAGAAGCAGTCTGCAGGATGAACTCATAGAGCTGCAGGCAAAGGTAGGAAAGACTATGGTCTTTGTAACCCACGATATGGACGAGGCTATCAAAATCGCAGACAGGATTTGTATCATGAAAGACGGCCATATCCTGCAGTACGACACGCCGGAGATGATTTTGAAAAAGCCGGTGGACGAATTTGTATCTAACTTTGTTGGAACAAACCGGATCTGGGATTCTCCAGAATACATCCGCGTGGAAGACTTCATGATTTCTCATCCGATTACCTGTAAGGGTGATATGATCAGAAACCGCTGCATCAAGCGGATGAGAGATCACCACATCGACACCCTGCTTGTAGTCGATGAGGAAAATAAGCTCAGAGGCATCGTAGGCAGAAAAGACCTGTTCAAGGCGACCAGACCTTTGATGCCGGCAGAGGACATCATGCACGAGGTGGCTTATGTGGCCCACGTAGGCGACAGTATCGTCAACGTACTTAAAATGGTCGAGGAAAGTGAAGTCAACAACATCCCGGTTCTTGATCGGGAGGAAAGACTCGTCGGTCTCTTGACTAACAGCAATCTGGTATCCACATTGAGCAAACAGTTCTTGACCGATGACAATACAGAAGGGGTGGTGATTGAAAAATGATCGCATTAGTAAAATATATGGCGGCACATATTTCACAGATTATCAGCCTTCTCTTTGAACACATCGAAATGACCGCAATCTCTGTCGGCTTCGCCATCGTAATCGGCGTACCTCTCGGGATTCTGATCAGCTATGTAAAGAAGCTGGACAAACCGATTATCGGCGCTGCTAACGTAGTACAGGCGATACCGAGTATGGCCTTGCTGGGACTTGCTATTCCGCTGCTGGGCATCGGAACCCTGCCGGCAGTGGTCATGGTAATTATCTATTCCTTACTACCGATTATCAAAAATACCTATACAGGAATTGCCAGTATCGACCCGGAAATGGTGGAAGCGGCAAAAGGTATCGGACTGACAAAGTGGCAGGTGCTTCAGAAAGTGAAACTGCCTATGGCACTGCCTGTCATCATGGCTGGGGTGCGAATTTCTGCAGTTACTGCGGTAGGTTTGATGACTATGGCGGCCTTTATCGGTGCAGGCGGTCTGGGATACCTGGTCTTTTCCGGCATCAGAACCGTCAACAATCTGCAGATTTTGGCCGGCGCTATTCCAGCGTGTCTTCTGGCCTTGCTTGTAGACTTCCTCATGGGTCTGGTAGAAAAGCTGGTAACACCGATCAGTCTGCAGAAAGCTTTTGGCAAATCAAAGGAAGAACTGAAGAGGAAGAGAAGAAGACAAAAAGTCGTTCTCGCAGTTGCCGGTGTTTTGATTGTCGTTTTGGTGGGCAACACTGTGATCGGCAACATGAAGCAAGAGGAGAAGACCATTACAGTAGGCAGCAAAGATTTCACAGAGCAGCTGATTCTCTGCAATATGTATGCGGATATCATTGAACACGACACGGATATCAATGTGGTGAGACAGTTGAACTTAGGCGGCAGTCAGGTTTGCTTTGAAGCGATGAAAAAGGGTGAAATCGACATGTACGTGGATTACACAGGCACCGTCTACGTCAGTCTGTTGCAGCACGTAGCAAAACCGGATATGGAGGCTGTGTATAACGAATGTAAAGATGAGCTGGAAAAGGATTATAACATTCTCTTCCTAGAGCAGGCAGGCTTCAATAACACTTACACCCTGGCTGTCAGCAAGGAAACAGCGAAGAAGTACGGACTTAAGAGCATCAAGGACTTTAAAAAATGTGATTCTCAACTGAAGATCGGAGCTACGCTGGAGTTCCTCAACAGACCGGATGACGGGCTGCCAGGTCTTGAGAAAAAGTATGGCATTAAGTTTAAAGAATCAGTAGGACTCGATGGTTCACCGAGGTTTACCGCCCTTGAAAACGGAGAGGTTGACATTGTAAACGCTTTTGCAACCGACGGACTTTTGAAGAAATACAATCTGGTCACCTTGACCGATGACGAAGGGTACTTCCCGCCGTATTATGCGGTGCCGATGATCAGAGAAGACACTCTGAAGAAATACCCTGAACTGGAAGTCAGCATTAACAAGCTGAGCAGTTACTTGTCTGATGAAATCATGCAGGAACTGAACTACCAGGTCGATGAAGAGGGAAAAGAGCCTGAGGATGTAGCAAGAGACTTCCTCAAATCCATCGGATTAATTTAAGTATACAAGCAGCGGGAGACAGGAATGCCTTCCGCTGTTTTCTTTTATGGACAGGCAGGAAGGGATATTTTCTAGACACTTTGACTAAAATGTATATTGAAGACATGGTGCCTCTGGAGTACACTGAGAAATGATAAAATAGGGTTGGGGGAAAAGAAAGATGATTTTTGAACAGAGTTTTAAAATAGGCGTCAGAGATATTGATTCTCATCTGCGGCTGACAAACAGGGCGCTGCTGGGTATGTTTGAGGATGTCAGTTCTGCCCATTCGGACACCATCGGCTGCGGCGTCGGCAACATCAGAGAAACAGGACTTTCCTGGGTAATTATGCACTGGAAGATAAAAGTCATCAGGCGCCCGGCATATGGAGAGAAGATTACCATTAAGACATGGGTAGCGGGTATGAAGAAACTCTACATGTTCCGGCAATATCAGGTTGTAGATCATGAAGGGCAGACCATCGCCATCGGGAACAGCAAATGGGTGCTGACGAATCTGCAGTCAGGAGCCATCAAAATTCCACAGTGGATTGTGGACGGTTACGGTATTTATGAGAAAACCGTCTTTGATGCGTATCAGATTGAGAAACTGAAAGAACCAGAGTGTGAGGCTTCTTATGGAGCTGAATACAAAGTTCCCTGCAGTGCGATTGATTTAAACGGACATATGAATAATCTCTATTATCTGGATGCTGCTGCCGATTCAATGGATCCAGAGCGTTACCTGTCGGGGGTCTTTGACTATTTTGAAATGATGTACAAAAAAGAAAGCACCTTAGGAGAAGTCCTAAAGTGCCAGGTTTATGAAAACGATGGTGAGACGCTTTTTGCCTTTCGGGACGAAGGCGGACGTCATATCCATGCCATTGTATTGCTGAAGCAGTTACTTCACTTTTAGCGTATAGTCGTCGTCGAGCACTTGGGCAAAGATGCCCTGGATGCTCTTGGCGGCTTTTTTTCTTGCCTCTGTGAGCAGGCCTTTTTCTTTTGCCTTCTTTTCCATTTCGACCTTCTGGTCCTTGCAGAAACTCTGATAGTCTTCCACTTTGAACGGATTGAAAATGCTGGTGCTTTCGTCAAAGACTTCGATGCTGTCTTCGTTCATCTCGTGGGACAAAATCTTGGCCTCCGGCAGTGTAATGGTCACTGTTTTCCTCCTGACAGAAACATCTGCATCAGACAAATCGACACCTGCTTTGATCTCTCCGTCGTACGTGAGAATAAAGCTTTTCGTGGTGAAAGGAACCTTCATTCCGTAAAAATCCTTACTATTTTCGAATTCTGCCATGTTGGTATAAGAGTATGTAACGCTTGCCAGCTCATTAATTTCTGTCAATCTGTTTTCTAAAACTATGGCGGACATTTTTTCGATTCCATCTGAATTGCCGATAGATTTTCCGACGAAGAAACACGCTAGACAGACGATGACAACAGCAGCAGCAAAGATTGCTAATTTCTTTGTTTTCTTCATGATTCTATTTTCCCCTTTTCTCCCTTTTTCTTTCTTTTTCGACAAACTTCTCGTCTTTTATTTTAACATTTCCGAGATAAATTGCAATATATTTTATGTTGGAAATGAGTCGGCATACCTCTGCAGTCCGCAAACGCATATGCATGAGAGAAAAGTCCCACACATTTTTTCTGGCATGCTAATCTGCGGACTGACAAGAATAGACGCGGTGCGGCGGACTTCTCTTATTATGTAGAAACGACCGCTCAAAGGCGGTTTTTATGCTCTGAAATAAGTTGAGACGAAGTCTATAAATTGAATCGACGCTAGAGATTGATGATTATATTTGTGACTGGATAAATAGATGGAGCGGCGACAGTGGGGGGAAAGGAGATGGACGAAGCGAATGCCGGTCAGCTTTACGGTGCTTTTCCAGCTTTCGGGGAAAAGAGCGCAGCCGAATCCCTCCGATACCAGGCTGGCGATGAAATCTGCCGTAGGGCTCTCAAAGCGAACCTTAGGGGTAAAGCCGGCCTGTTTACACAATGACCTGCTCAGAAGAGCGAAGTCGTAATCGCCGCTGAGATTGATGTAAGGCTCGTCAGCGGTGGCAGACAGATCAATCTGATTTTTTGCTGCCAGAGGATGATTTTCCGGCACTGCCAGAAGGATTTCTTCCTCGGTGAGCAGCTTACAGGTGATGTTTTCACCTCCAATAGGCGTAAAGGTGAAAGCGATATCAATGACGCCTTCCTGCAGATCCCTTTCGACTTCACCGTGAGGCTTTACGTTAACCAAACGGAACTTGACCTGTTCGTTTTGGTGCAGAAATTGGTTAAAGAGGCGGGGTAGAAATCGCAAAGTGACAGCCCCGACAGAGACGGTTTCACTGAATTGTTCGCTCATGTCAGAGAGCTCCTGCTGCCCATCAGACAGTTCTTTCAGAGATGCATTGACACGCTTTAGAAAAACCTTCCCGTATTGGTTGAGCACGATGTTGCGCCCCTTGCGATCAAAGAGGGGAACCCCCAGACTCCGTTCCAGGCGGGAGATGGAGCGGCTGAGGCAGGGCTGGGAGATGTAAAGTTCCTTTGCGGCTTGTGTGATGTTACCTGTGCGGGCTACAGTTTGAAAATATTGCAGTTGTAATAATTCCATGGTATATATTCTCCTATATCTATACCTTGTAAGGCATGAATCTATGACGAATTATATATTTTTTTTATGGTTCTGTCAATGGTATAATGTATACAAGAAAGAAATGAGGAGGATGAAAATTTATGGAGCCAGCGAAATTATGGACCAAAAACTTTATACTATGCACGTTTGTGAACTTTTTATTGATGTTGAATTACTATCTGCTGATTACGGTGATGACCCAGTACGCCATAGAAACCTATGGAGCGGGATCAGGTATTGCAGGTTTGACCGCCAGTATCTTCGTCATCGGCACTTTGGCTGCCCGCCTTTTTGCTGGCAGCCGTCTGGAGCAGATTGGTCACAAGCGGTTAGTGTTGACCGGTGCGGTCCTGGTTTTTGCCATGTCCGGCGTATATCTGATAGTAGAGCAAATTGCAATTCTTTTAGTCGTTCGTCTCATACACGGTGCGGCATATGGGCTTTTGGCTACTGCTTTGGGAACAGTAGTGACAGAGACCGTACCGGAGAGCAAGCGGGGAGAGGGCATCGGTTATTATATGTTGAGCAATACACTCGGTGCTGCCGTCGGACCTTTCTGTGCGGTGTTCTTTCACCAGCACGGTGGTTACGACGTGATTTTTTTCGTATGTACTTTTGCAGCGGTAATCGCTTTGACCAGCGTGTTTCTTCTCAATTTCAAGGCATACGAAAAGACTGCCCCTGTCTGTGAGAACGATGGAAAAGAGGAGCCTGCAGCCGGCAGATTCTTTGCAAAAGAGGCTCTGCCGATCAGCATCCTATGTGCGCTGATTTATTTTGGCTATTCCAGCATTTTATCTTTCCTCATGTCTTTCTCAGCAGAAATTCATCAAGAAACTGCGGCCCAGTATTTCTTTTCAGTTTATGCATTGGCCATGCTGATCACCAGACCGTTTACTGGGAAAATATTTGATAAAAAAGGACAGTGGTTCGCTTTGGTGCCTGGCATGTTGGGTTTTGCCGCGGGTATGGTCATTTTATGCCGTGCGGACTCGGCAATACTGCTGCTCACTGCAGCAGCGTTCCTGGGATTTGGCGTAGGGGTTACGCAATCGGCAGGCTTGGCATCGGCCGTGGAAGCGGCAAAGGGGAAACATTTGGCCTTAGTCAATTCTACTTTCTATATCTGTCTAGATCTGGCAGTAGGTGTTGGACCGCTGCTGCTGGGCAATCTTCTCGGCTTCACAGGCTATCGCGGTATGTATCTCTCCATGGCAATTTTGGCCCTGTTGTGCGTGTTCTTGTATCATGGAGTGTATCGCAGGCAGGTTAGTGATAGAGCAAAAGTTGTCAAGGAAGAACTGAGGCGGGAATATGTATATAATAGAAGAGAATTGAACTCATAATGGGAGGAAAAATTAGATGAAAGAGAACATTTTAAAGACCATAGAACAAATTGGACCGGAACTGGATGAACTGAGCCGGAAAATTTACGAAAAACCAGAAACTGCTTATGAAGAAGTTACAGCTTGTAAATTGCATGTGGAACTTTTGGAGAAGTACGGATTTCAGATAGAGAAAAATTTATGTGGTATAGAGACAGGGTTCAAGGCCGAATATGACAGCGGAAAACCAGGACTTACAGTAGGAATCATGGCTGAATACGATGCGCTGCCAGGCATCGGTCACGGCTGCGGCCACAACATATTGGGTGCCACAGGCAGCGGCGCAGGCATTGCTCTGAAAAGTGTTATCGACGAGATTGGCGGAAAGGTCATCGTTTATGGAACGCCGGCGGAAGAGTACAACGGCGCCAAGATGGCATACGCCAGAAAAGGCGCTTTTGATGAACTGGACTTCGGCATGATGGCACACCCAAACGCTACATATAACAAATGCAGCCCGATGTTGGCGTTAGGTCCTGTATCCTTTGCATTCCACGGAAAACCTTCTCACGCTTCTGCGGCGCCGGAAGAGGGAAGAAACGCCCTGGATGCGTTGATTCTGGCCATGTGCGGCATTAACGCGCTTCGTCAGCAGATGAAAAGCTCCTCAAGAGTCCACGGCATCGTGGTCAAAGGCGGTGAGGCGACAAATGTGATTCCAGACTATGCATCGGCTCAGTTCGTGGTCAGATCGCTGACAAAGACGTACAATGAAGAGCTGCGCGAAAGAGTGAGAAACTGCGCCCGCGGTGCAGCGCTGCAGACCGGTACAGAGGTAGAATTTACAGATCCGGATATCTATTTGGACAACATGATTTCCAATAGAACGATGGAACAGGTCTTCTGTGATAAAATGAAGGAACTGTTTGACATCGAAGTGGGAGAACCATCGGAGCAGACCGGCTCTAACGACGCGGGCCTTCTCAGCAAGATCTGCCCGTTTATGCATCCGATGTTCGGCATCTGTCCAGAAGAGAAGTTCGCAGCGCACACGGAAGGTTTCCGCGACGCCACTTTGACAGACTATGCCAAGGAGCAGATGAGAAATACTGCCGCAGGTCTTGCTATGACGGCGGTGGAAGTGATGACCAATCCACAGCTCTTTGCCAAGATGAAAGCGGAATTTGAGTCGGCGGAACAGTAAATCAAAGCATGAAAAAAGCGGCTGATCCAGTAAATGGAGAAGCCGCTTTTCTAATACGATTATTCTATGGACTTCAGTGATTCAGTCATACTGATCTTTTCCAGCTTGTAGTACATGGCCAGATTGACCACGGCTGCAAAGACGAAGGTCAGTACCACGGCCAGCACGTAGCTGACAGCGGAGATTCTCACGTCAAAGGATAACATATCGACCTTGATCTGTTCCATGACAAAGGCGTGCAGCCACTTGCCGAGAAATAACCCTACCACGGCGCTGATACCGGTCAGGAAGAAATTTTCCCTGAAAACGTAGGCCGAGGTCTCCTTTGGATAGAATCCCAGCACTTTGATGGTAGCAATCTCCCGTATTCGCTCTGTAATATTGATATTGGTCAGATTGTACAGAACGATAAAGGCTAGCGCTCCGGCTGACAGGCAGACCAGGAGGATTACGTAGTCCAGGCTCTTCATCATATTGGAGACACGCTCACGGAGATCGTTATTGACCGATACCGTGGCCACGTGATCCATATTGAGCACCTTGGAGGAAGAAGCATAGACATCCGTGCCGTCCTTTACATTGACCAGAGCGGACTTGATTTCTGGCGTATAACCCCATTGCTCCTGGCAGGTCTGCGGAGAAACGTAGACATAATTGTAAACGAAATTCTGGCAGACACCGCTGATTTCCAGTTCCATTTCTTTCATGTTTTCATCTCTCAGAGTGATTTTATCACCGGGAGCGAGGTCGTATTCATCGGCCAGCTTGCGGCAGATCACCGCCTGCCCGTCCTTTGGATAATCCAACTTCTTTCCATCGGGCTGATGGAGTTTGACATACTGGTCAAAGTGATCGTTGTCTGAGACGACCAGATTGACAGACTTTACGGTCTTGCCCGTGAGCAGATCGGCGCTGCCCTCGTGAACGAAAATCATATCGTCTACGTAGGCTGCTGCCTCTTTTTGAAACTGGTCTTGCCGCCAGGTCCCCATCTCCTTGTCGAAGACGACGCTGTAGTCGTAGACCTGAATTTCATCGTATTGGAAATCGACCACATTTTTGATGGAATCTCTCACGCCCAGTCCTGTGAGTAGGAGGGCCGTACAACCGCTGATGCCGAGCACCATCATGAAGAAACGCTTCTTATAACGAAAGATGTTTCGGAAGGAAACTTTGTATAAAAAGCTGATTCTCTTCCAAAGGAAGGTCACTCTTTCCAGCAAAATGCGCTTGCCGTCTTTGGGCGCTTTTGGCCTGATCAATTGAGCCGGCACTTCTCTGAATTCCGCATAACAGGAAATGATGGTGGCGCCCATAGAACAGAGCAGGGACACCAACAGGGAAGTGACAGCCAGAGGTCCGTTGATGATGTAGTACAGATTGGAACTGAAATCGTACATCATGCCGTAGGCCTTCCAGATGACTAATGGGAACAGCCAGCAGCCGAAGAGAAATCCGCCCACACATCCGATAAAGGAGGCGCTGCCAGAGTAGAACAGGTACTTCCCGATGACGGCGCCGTTGCTGTATCCCAAGGCTTTGAGGACGCCGATCTGGGTTCTCTGCTCATCGACCATTCTCGTCATAGTGGTCATGCATACCAAAGCGGCCACCAGGAAGAAAAAGATCGGAAACACCTTGGCGATACCATCTACGATATTAGAGTCACTTTCAAAGCAGGCGTAACCGATGTTGGTATTCCTGTCTAACACATAGGTATCAGGTGCTTTGATGTCTGCAATCTCTTTTTTGGCTTTGTCGAGATCCTTCTTTGCGTCGTCGAGCTTTGCTTTTGCTTCGGCGAACTGTTCATCTGCCTCCGCCTTTGCTTCGTTGTACTTGCGCAGGTTTGCCGGTATCTCAGCCTCTGCCTGCTTTATTTTCCTGCGTCCAGTGTCGATTTGTGAAAGGCCGGAGTTGATTTTGCTTAAATTTCCATTTAACTGCTTTTCTGTGGCAGAAAGCTTTGCTTCTGTCTGCGCGATTTGCTCTGGCGTCATATACTGTTTGTTCGCCTCAAACTCTTTGCGCTGTGCAGCCACTTGAGAGAGACCGGACTGGACTTTCGTCTTTGAGGCTTTCAGTTCCTTTTCTTTGGCATCCAGATTCTTCTTTTCCTGGGCCAGAGTATTCTTTCCGTCGATGATTTTCTGATAGCTGTCAGCCAGCTGCTTCTCTGCATCGGCTTTTTCTGACAGATATTGATCGTAATTCTCATCATATTCTTTCTGTCCATCGGCCAGCTCTTCTTTGGCATCCTTGATGATTTTCTGATAGCGGATATCCGACCGCGTTTCGGCCGCCGCCTTGACTTTGTCTTCGGTGCTGTCGATCAAATTGTTATAATCATCAGAGTAAATGGGATGGCGTTCCTTCAGGTTGAGATAGATCTCCGTAAAGTAGTCGGTATCAAAGCCGCCTTCGTTCATGTAAGCGAATCCTGCCACGGAACCGTTTCCCAGAGACGTAGAGCCTCTTTCAAAGTTGAGATAGGAAGGGGAAAGGACGGTCCCCGTGATGGTATACTCTTTGTACTTGAACATATCCTGCGTATCTTTTTCGTTCTCCGCAGAGATGCGGATGGTTTTGCCGATGGCATCGTCGTCCACCAGTCTGTAATCGACGACACATTCGTCGTCAGCTTCTGGCATTCTGCCGTTTTTCAGACTGAGGTTGTTTATGTCGGCAGTGATGGAATGAACCATCAGGACTTTGTCCGCGTCGCCGTCGATGCTGTACAAAACGTCCGTGCTGATGGAACCTTCGGCGCTGCCGATGTAAGATTCTTTTGAAAGTGCTTTCACGTCTTTTTCTTCAAATCCTATAGTAGACGCTACTTTATAATCGAAGAAGTTGTGATCAGATAAGTAATCGTCAGCTGTTTCAATCATAGCTTCCCGGGTCACTTTGATGCCCGAAAAGAAACCTACGCCCAGGGCGACGATAGCCAGGATTGCGATATAACGTCCGAGGCTGTTTTTTATTTCCCGTAATGTTGATTTTTTTAACATTTGCTGACCTCTTACCATTCGATATTTTCCACAGGGACAATGTTCTCATTTTTCTCAACGGAGTAAACTGAGCCATTTTTGATGTGGATAATTCTGTCCGCCATGGCTGTAAGGGCCTGGTTGTGGGTGATGATGACCACGGTCATACCGTTTTTCCGGCTGGTATCCTGCAGCAATTTGAGAATAGACTTCCCTGTGTTATAGTCCAGGGCGCCTGTCGGTTCGTCACAGAGAAGCAGCTTGGGATTTTTGGCCAGGGCGCGGGCAATGGCAACACGCTGCTGCTCGCCGCCGGAAAGCTGCGCCGGAAAGTTGTTCATCCTATGAGACAGGCCCACTTCTTCTAAGACCAGTTCCGCATCCAGGGGTTCTCTGCAGATCTGAGTCGCGAGGGAAACGTTTTCCAGAGCGGTCAGATTCTGCACTAGGTTATAGAACTGGAATACAAAACCGATGTCGTAACGCCTGTAGGCTGTCAATTCTTTTTTGTTGTATTTGGATATTTCTTTGCCGTCCAGAAGCACAGCGCCCGTCGTCAGGGTATCCATGCCGCCCAGTATATTGAGCAGTGTGGTCTTGCCGGCACCGGATGCGCCGACAATGACGCAGATTTCCCCTTTTTCTATCTCAAAGGTTGCATCACTCAGGGCTTCAATGGAAACTTCGCCCATGTTGTATACCTTTTTTACCTGTTGAAATTCTACATAAGCACTCATAGCAGGCCTCCTTCATTATTGATAACTCATTTTAGCATATTACACAGGGGAAATCAAAGTGTTCAGACAAATTACAAAAATTAAAAATGAGTCCATGAGGTCACATCACGCAGCCGTAAATATTATAAAAGCGGGCTTTACAAGCCCGCTTCACCTTTGTTATTTTTCTGCTTTGTTGATGACAAAGTCTCCGCTGACAGTAGCAACGCTGAATTCATACTTCCCACTGCCTATGATATAAACATCCTCGTCTTCGTAGCGAGTGCTGAACTCGGAGGAAAAATCACCTGAGACACTGTCAAGTTCTGCTGTTACATCGCTGCCCTTCGGCAGGGAGATGATACAGTCCCCGGAAGTAGAGTCCATATTCAGTTCCTTTGGACAGTTCCTATAGGTCACCTTCATATCGCCGGATACGGTGTTCATATTCACGTATTTGGCCTCGATGTTTTTACCTAACAGATTTCCTGAAGTCGTATCGATATCGAAGGAGTTGACGTACAGGTCTTTGATATTGAGGTCTGCAGAGACCGCATCAAAATTCAATTCGTCCAGGCCTTTTGCCAGTGTCCGCGGAATTTTGATTTCCAGCTGTTTACTGTAGTTTATAGAACCTGAAAAGTTGATTTCTGCTGTCTGGCGTAAATAGTTGATTTCCAAGGTACTTCCGTTTATCCGGTAACGCAGGCAGTTCTCCTCATCGATTTTGCCCTTGGATTTTTCTCTGATGACGATGTCATCGCCATCGTAAGGAATGACCGTCACCCTGCCGCTGATCCAGTCGATGTCGATGGAGTCTATGGACGCATCAGATACACGGTAAGTATTACTTTCTTCAAAGTCGTTATCAAAGTCGTCCCCGTAGTGAAAGGCAGCATTCCAAAGCCCGTTAAAAAGAATATGGCTGGGAGACGCACCTGCGATGATTCCAATTGTGGAAAAAACGATACCTACAGAAATGAGGCAGATGGAAACCATCAATATGATTTTAGTGCTCTTTTTCATTTATTTCGCCTCCTTTTTGATGAACAGGCTTTTGATCTGAATGAAGATCCAGCCAGTCAGATGGATGAGACCGAGAATGGCAACTTTCGCCCCCAGAAATGCCAGCAGGCAGAGTCCTGCAAGTCCGAGACCGCATCCGATGGTATAAATCACCGTAGGGAAGCCTGCGCCGAGCAGCCAGAAGGATTTGAAGAACAGGTAGATGCCGAGGAGCCCTAGGGACAACACGACGGCAAAGATGGATATGATCAAAGCCCAGATGACCAGGTATACCGAGGCGATGACGGCCATAAATGCCAGCAACAGCGGAACCCAGATGGGTGATCCTACGATGGCAAAGACGATTGCCGCTGTGGACCAGCCGTTTTTCGGCTTTACAGTGGTTTTGACCAAAGTGGAGAGTGCTGTCGTCTCCATGATGCCCTGTGCGATTTGGTTGACGTCGCCAAAACTGGCTACGGCAGCTTCCTCGCTCATGCCGTCTTCGACCATATCTTCAATGAGTTCACTATAATATTCCAGCCTTTTTTCGATTTCCGGTTCCGGCAGCTGTGAAAGCCGGATACGCAATTGATGTAAAAATATTTCTCTATTCATCCCGGATGCCCTCCTTAATATATTGGTAGATGGCTTCTATTTCTTCCCAGCCAATGAGGAATTCTTTAATCTGCTGTGTGCCCATAGCTGTAATTTTGTACATTTTACGAAGGCGGCTATTGTGTTCGACGGTATATACCATCAGATAGCCGGATGCCTCTAATCTCCGCAGAATGGGATACAGGGTAGATTCGGATAGTTTGATGTAGTTAGAAAGGTCTTTGATGATCTTGTAACCGTAGGAGTCCCCTCGCTGCAGTACGGATAAAATACATACTTCCAGAAGGCCTTTCTTCATCTGTGGATTTATCATTTGATATACCCCCTTTCACGTTATACTATACAACACATAGTATTGTGTGTCAAGCAGTATTTTGACAAAAGAATTTCTTTTATCAGATTGTCATATGTGCTATGATAAAGAATAATGTGTTTTTTACGCAGCAGAGGAGGCGTTTATTTTGGGAAATAAAACTTTAACAGAAGTAGAGCAGCTGGCACACAAGATCGTATCCACTTATTTCTGTGATTCTGAAATGGAATTTATGATTTCGACCTTTGCAGATGATATCATTTGGCTGGGTGGTGGTGAAATGCAGAAAGCAGAGGGAAAAGAGGCTGTGGCGGCAGCTTTTCGGGCCGGAAAGGACGAAATGATTGCCTGTGACATGTCAGAAGAGGTTTATCATTCCGTTGACTTAGGAGGCGGCTGTTACCTCTGCGAAGGCGTCAGCAGACTGCAGAGCAGACCGGAGTCTGAAACCTATTTGAATATGCAGCAGAGAGTGACCTTTGTATTCAGGGAAAAAGGTGACAGCCTGGAAACCGTACATATCCATAATTCCGTGCCCTTTGCAGAAATCAAGGATGACGAACTGTTTCCAATGGAATCGAGTCGTGCTGCGTATCAACGGCTAAAATCGGCGCTGATTGAAAAAAATCTGGAATATGAACACCAGGCTCGTTTTTTAGAACAGCTTTACAATACCGTTCCTTGCGGAATTCTTCAGTTTTCTATCGATTCCCTTCACAAACTGATTTCTGTCAATCCTATGACTTGGAAATTCTATGGTTATTCCGGTGAAGAAGCATTTAGAAGTGAAGTGAGGGGCGCCCTGCAAATCGTGAAAGAAGAAGACCGCGACTGGATTACGGCGACGATTGAAGGGCTGACACTCAACGGGGAGACGACATCTTACCGCCGTCAGTGCAGAAAAAAGAACGGTGAAGAAGCCTGGATCAATGTGGTCATGGGCAGAATTGTCAACAGCAACGGTGAAGAGGTCATTCAGGCAGTATTCACCGATATTACAGAAGAGGTGCAGATGGAAAAGACCCAGGAGATGGAACGCGTTTTGGAGAATCGTTCTCTCCGGGCTGCGATCTGTACGGCATACCCGCTGATCATCAGTGTCAATCTCACGAGAGATAGCTATAACTGCTTTGTGGACGGACAGTCCAATTACCATTTTACAAAGGAAGGCTGCTATTCTGCCATGGTGGAGGAAAGCACGGGATATACTTATGCCTCTTATCAGGAGGACTTTGCCGCGACGTTCAGCAGAGGAGCACTGCTGCAGCGTTTTGAAAAAGGAGAAAGTGAAGCATACATGGAAGTACAGTCGAAAGGAACCGATGGTGAGTACCACTGGATTTCTGTTCATTCTATTTATGTGGATAATCCTTTCAACGACGACGTGCTGGCTATCAACCTGATTAAAATTCTGGATACCCAGAGGCAGGAGAAGGCTAAACAGGAACAATTGCTGCGAGACGCCCTGGCTTCAGCGCGGGCGGCCAATCAGGCAAAATCGGATTTTCTCTCACGGATGAGTCACGATATCAGAACGCCTATGAATGCCATCATCGGCATGAGCACCATAGGACAACTGAAAATCGAAGATAAGAAAGTTGTCGGCGACTGTTTCCAAAAAATAGATACATCGTCAAAGTATCTGCTGTCTTTGATCAATGACGTGCTGGATATGTCCAGAATCGAAACCGATAAGATGGAAGTGAATTGCGAGCTCTTCGAATTTAAGTCTTTCTTGGACGAGATCAATCAGATCATCTATTCACAGACTGCGGAAAAGGAAATCAACTACGAGATGCGTCATCAAGAGCCATTGGAGGCTTATTATATGGGAGACGCTCTGCGGATGAAACAGGTTTTGATGAATTTGTTGTCCAACTCTCTGAAATTCACCTCGTCAGGCGGTACCATCTGTGTAGAAATCAGAGAGAAAGAACGAACCAACGGCTACGCGCTGCTGGAGTTCGTCGTATGGGATACAGGGATAGGCATGTCAGAGGAATTTATGGAAAGAATTTTCCAGCCCTTTGAACAGGAAAATCCAGGCAGCGCGAGGAATAACGTGGGCAGCGGCCTTGGTCTCTCTATCGTTTATAATCTGCTTCAACTTATGGGTGGAAACATCTGCGTGGAAAGTGCGAAAAACCGGGGAAGCAAGTTTACGGTGACCATCCCCCTGCAGCTAGTGTCTGACGATGAAGAAAGAGAGTGGGAAAGAAAACGGCAGAACCTGCTGAAGGACTTTAAAGTGCTGGTAGCAGATGATGACCCTTTCATTGGAGAACAGACAGCGGTGATTCTCGACAGCATCGGCGCCGAGACTGTTTGGACGGATTCTGGTTATGGAGCCGTCGAGAAAGTAGAGCAGCGAATGGGAGAAGCCTCTATGTTCGATATTGCCATGATTGACTGGAAAATGCCAGGTATCGATGGCATTGAGACGGCTAGACGGATTCGTCGTCTGGTAGGGCCTGAGACGATGATTATCATGATTACCGCTTATGATTGGACCGACATCGAAGAGGATGCCAGAAATGCAGGGGTGGACTATTTTATCGCTAAACCTCTGCTGAAATCGTCTATCTACGATACTTTTGCGGAACTGGATCAGAAAAGAATTCACGGAGACACAGATACAGATAGAGGCGATGAAGAACCTACTTTGGAAGGTCAGCGCATTTTATTGGCCGAAGATAATAAACTCAATCAGGAAATCGCTAAAACGTTATTAGAGATGAATGGAGCCGTCGTAGATGTGGTCGATAATGGCAGAGAAGCGGCAGAACGCTTTGAATCGCAAAGCCCTAACACCTACTTCGCTGTTTTGATGGATATTCGCATGCCTGTCATGGACGGAATTGAGGCGACAAAAGCGATTCGATCCATGGACAGAGAGGACAGTAAGCGGATTCCGATTTTGGCCATGACAGCGAACGCCTTTGAGGAAGATAAGAAAAAAGCTTACGAGGCTGAGATGACAGGGTATTTGGTGAAACCGCTGGATATCACCACTTTGCTTGAGGAGTTAAGAAAATTTTTACCGACAGAAGGGAAACAGCAGCCATGAAAACCATAGAAGCGCGATTATTCGCTTTGCAGGATTTGCAGTACAGAGACTTCCATTCTAAACTGATGCCCGACCACGATAAGGAATTGGTCATCGGGGTCCGCACGCCGGTTTTACGTAAGCTGGCAAAAGAACTGGCAAAGGAACCCTTTTGTGAGGAATTTCTCAAAGAACTGCCGCATAAATATTATGAGGAAAACAATTTGCACGCCTATTTGATAGAAAACATCGCTAAGACTTTTGACGACGCTGTGAGACTGACAGAGGAATTTCTTCCCTATATAAATAATTGGGCGACCTGCGACACTTTTTCGCCGAAAGCCTTCAAAAAAGATCTGGATGCGCTGTATGACAAAACGCTGGAGTGGATGAACAGTACGCACGTTTATACGGTGCGATACGGCATCGTGACCCAGCTGCAGTATTTTCTGGAGGATGCTTTCAGGGCGGAAATGCTGGATATTATGGCAGAGATTCACACCGAGGAGTATTACATAAATATGGCCATCGCGTGGTATTATAGTTTTGCGCTGATCAAACAATATCAATCCACAATTCCGCTCTTTGAGGAACAACGTCTGGACAAGTGGGTGCACAATAAATCCCTGCAAAAGGCCATAGAGAGTTATAGAATTGACAAGGAGACGAAGGACTATCTGCGCAGTCTGAAAATAAAATGAGCAAGAGAAGAGAAAAGCGACATCACGGAATCCGTAATTTTTTTATATACTGTCTGATTCTGGCAGCAATATGGTATATAGGGACGTTCACTTTAAAAACCACAGAGGTGACCATCGAAAGCAGTGAGATCAAAGATGATGTGACCATTGTACAGTTGACGGATCTGCACGGTGCCGTCTTTGGCCAGGGAAACAGCCGGCTGCTTCAGCGGGTAAAGGAGGCCAAACCTGACTTTATCGTCATAACGGGTGACATGTACTCCTCTGGAGACGACGAGGGAAGGCAGACTGCGGTGGATTTGATGGCGGACTTAGCCAAATTCAGCCCTGTGTATTTTGTCAATGGAGAGCACGACAACAATGAAACTTATGATGAACAGCTGACTGCTGCCGGTGTGGATGTATTAGATTACGAGAGCAGAGATATCACCGTCGGGCAGACGACAGTCCGCTTATATGGGATTAGCAATGTGTATTACAGCAGCACCTTTGACCTGGCTAACGAATTCACTCTGAACAAAGATATTTTCAACATTCTGGCAGCGCATATCCCTAATTTTTCAGCCTTCGCAGATTTCGGCATCGATCTCTCCCTGTGTGGGGACAGCCACGGCGGCCAGGTGCGTCTGCCTTTTGTGGGCGGATTTAACAATGGCGGTGTCTGGTTTCCTGAATTAAAGGATGGAAAGGAAAAATACGTCAAAGGATTGTATGAAATGGGAGACAAGAACCTCTTTGTTTCCAGCGGATTGGGCAATTTTCCCGTGCCTATTCGATTTCTCAATCGGCCGGAGGTTGCAGTCATTCACCTTACCGGCGAATAAAGTCGAAAAAGGTCAATTTGGGGGTTGCAATAGGGGATATAAGGATAGTATTATATAAGAAATAGAAAGATAAAAGAGGTGTATTACTAAAAACGGGAAGAGGTTAAGCTATGAAGAAGAATGTGAGAACGATTGTTTATTTGATGATTTTAGTCGTCGTCGCAGGGGGGATTTATTTGTGGAGCCAGAACAGCGCAGGCGAGGATTTGCTTGGCGGACTGGACCCTGACAGCTATGATGTGGAAGCAACTTGCGCAGGTGTCGAAGACCACAATTTAATCTGCAACGCAGGTAACGATACATACCTATATCTGGACGATGTAGATGTTTTCCTGCAGAAGATAGACACGACGGTTGACGAAAAGGGCGATGAGACGACAAAGGTCAGCTATAAGAATTCCTCTATCGAGGATTTGAAGAAAAAGAGCGAAGCAGGAGAGGTATCCATCCGCATGTGGCTGACGACCACCGGCAAGGTACAGAGCATCATGGTTTTGGAACAGAGCTACGATAATAATAATGCCAGCCTGTCCAGCCTGGATGGTTTAGAGCCGTCCAGTTTCACATCCTCCAATACGATTCTGTCCATGAATAAGAACGGTATGAAGCTGGCGCCGATCAATTACAACGAAAAGGAGCCTGAGAAGTTCGAGGGCTTTATCAAGAATTATCAGTTCGCCAAGAATGTGAAATTCTATAGTGAAACAGTGAAGATCACTGTGGACAGTGAAAACAAAGAGGTCAACAAGAATATTCAATTTGCCAAGACGACGTATCAGAAGATAAAGGACAACCTGGAATATGCAGACAACGCATATATCTGGTTCAATCAATACGGCAATATCTCTGCGGTCATGATTTTTACAGAAACGCGGGTCAGAGATATGGAAGAGTGATGGAAGAGGGCTTAGGCCCTCTTTTTTGATAGTGCACCTGGCGGCGCTGGTTTTGTACCGGCCGAAAGCTGAAGAAGCTTTTAGAACCGTCACGCCTTGACAGGGATAAAAAATGCCATTATGATAATGTTATCATCTAGAGAAAGGGACTTAGGATATGAAGCAGATTGAAAATGTAACGATTGTAGGCATGGGCGCCCTTGGCATATTGTACGGAGATTTTTTTGTAAAGAAGATAGGGCGTGATCACGTGACCTTTGTTGCAGACGAAGAAAGAACTGCCCGCTTTGCGAAGGAAGGGGTATATTGCAACGGAGAAAAGTGTTCCTTCACCATGGTAGAAGGCGGAAAGCAGACAGCTGCTGATCTGCTGATTTTCGCAGTCAAGGGGAATGCCCTGCGAGAATCCGCCCGGCTGGCGGAAAAGTCTGTGGCAGAAGACACGGTAATCCTGTCCCTGCTCAACGGCATTTCCAGTGAGGAAATTTTAGCGGAGATTTTCGGACCGGAACATCTGATCTATACAGTAGCCCAGGGTATGGATGCCACCAAAATCGGCAACAAGCTGAAATTCTCCAATTTGGGGGAGCTGCGCATCGGCGTGCCTGATGCAGACCCTCGGAAATTAGAAAATCTGCGCAGGGTGGAGGCGTTTTTTGATCGGATGTCCCTGCCATACACGGAGGAAGAAGACATCAAGAAGAGAATGTGGAGCAAGTGGATGCTCAATGTGGGGTGTAACCAGGTCATCATGGTCAATGAGGGCACCTATAGAACGATACAGGAGGAAGGTTCCGGCAGGGAGATGGCGAAAGCCGCCATGCGGGAAGTGATTGCCGTCGCCCGCGCCGAAGGCGTACATTTAGGAGAGGAAGATCTGGAAGGATATATGACACTTGCAGATACCCTGGACCCAGATGGGATGCCTTCTATGAGGCAGGACGGACTGGCAAAGCGGTACTCTGAGGTGGATCTGTTTTCGGGCACAGTTTTGGCAAAAGCGGCAAAACACGGTATCGACGTGCCAGTCAACAGGGAACTGAACCGAAGAATCAAAGAAATTGAAGCTGCATATGAGAAGAACTGAAGAGGGGTTGGAGAGATGCATAAGATTTTGATTGTAGAGGACGACATGGTCATTGCAAATGCCATAAAAAACCATATAGAGACCTGGAATTGTGAAGCCCGCTGTGTAGAGGACTTCAAAGAGGTCATGGCGGAGTTTGCCCAGTTTTCGCCAGATCTGGTATTGCTGGACATCGGACTGCCGTTTTTTAACGGTTATCACTGGTGCACGCAGATTAGATCTGTGTCAAAGGTGCCGATTATCTTTATTTCATCGGCCTCAGATAATATGAACATCGTCATGGCTATGAATATGGGCGGAGATGATTTTATCGCAAAACCTTTTGATCTGACGGTATTGACGGCAAAGGTCCAGGCCATGCTGCGCAGGACTTATGACTTTGGAACCAGCGGCAACGTGCTGGAACACAGAGGCGCGATGCTGAACACCGGTGATGCGACACTGACCTATGAGGGAGAAAAAATCGATCTGACCAAGAACGAATTTAAAATTCTTCAGCTGCTGCTGGAAAATAAGGGGCAGGTGGTCAGCAGGGACGATATCATGGTCAAGCTGTGGGAGACAGACAGCTTTGTAGATGAGAATACTTTGACGGTTAACGTGGCCAGATTGCGGAAAAAGCTGGAGGCAAGCGGATTATCGGACTTTATCAAGACGAAGAAAGGCATGGGATATCTGGTGGAGTGATATGCTGGGAAAATATATCAAGAGCAAGAATAAGTATATACTGCTGTTCCTTCTGTATTTAGGAATCTTCTGTCTGATCGCTTATCTGTACGATATGCCCATAGACGCCTGCCTGTACGCCATGCTGCTGTGCATCTTCTTTGCCATCATCTTTATGACCTACAGTTATTTTAGGTACAAGCAGAAGGCGGAATATCTGATGGACATCAGAGGGCGAATCGAATATGGACCGGAGCAGATGCCCAAGGCTGCCAACGGAATTGAGGAGCAGTATCAGGAAATCATTCAGCAGCTCTATAAAAAGACGGCAGAGGCTATTTCCAAAAATGACAGGAATATGACGGACATGATCGATTATTACACCCTTTGGGCACATCAGATCAAAACGCCTATTGCTGCCATGCGGCTTCTGCTGCAAAGTGAAAGCGGCGGCCGCTCCAAGGATGAATTGGCAATGGAACTGTTCAAAATCGAACAATATGTGGAGATGGTGCTGCAATATCTGCGTCTGGGCAGCGACAGCACGGATTTCGTCATCAGAAAACAACCTCTCGACGATATCGTCAGAGAGGCTGTTAAAAAGTATTCCACCACGTTTATTAAGAAAAAAATCTCGCTGGAGTATCGGCAGACGGACGCTGTGGTCATCTCCGACGAGAAGTGGCTCAGCTTCGTCATCGAACAACTGTTGTCCAATGCTCTCAAGTATACGTACGTGGGAAAGATTTCTATCTATATGGATGAGGATCTGCCCAACACTTTGATCATCGAGGATACAGGCATCGGCATCCAGAGTGAGGACCTGCCGAGAGTCTTTGACAAGGGATATACTGGATATAACGGCCGCAAAGACAAGAAGTCCACGGGAATCGGCCTCTATCTGTGCAGGCAAGTGATGAACAAGCTGGGACATACGATGTCCATCGAATCAGAGGTAGGAAAAGGAACAAAGGTAAAATTAGGATTAGATTATTGCGAGATGAGCGTTTACGAATAAGTCTTACGAAAATGTAAGATTTGAACAGCAGATTGTAAGGGAATGTATAGGATTTACATTCTCTTTTTTGTTAGAATAAGCACATAAGGTAAAGAAAGGGGTTCAAATAAATGACAATCTTAGATGTAAAAAACTTAAAGAAAATTTACACCACTCGCTTCGGGGGAAATCAAGTACAGGCGCTGTCAAACGTCAGCTTTTCTGTAGAAGAAGGCGAGTACGTGGCCATCATGGGTGAGTCCGGCTCTGGTAAGACGACGCTGCTCAACATCTTGGCCGCGCTGGATAAGCCGACCAGTGGGGAGGTATTTCTCAATGGACAGAATATCGTCCAGATCAGAGAAAAAGAAATCTCCGCGTTCAGACGTGATAATCTGGGTTTTGTATTTCAGGACTTTAATCTACTGGACACATTTTCCATACAGGACAACATCTTCCTTCCTCTTGTCCTGGCGGGAAAGCAGTACAAAGAGATGGCGAAACGGCTGAAACCCATTGCGGCAAAGCTGGGTATTGGGGACATTTTAAAGAAATATCCCTATGAGGTATCAGGGGGACAGAAACAGAGAACGGCAGTGGCGCGGGCGCTGATTACAAGTCCGCAGCTGATCTTGGCCGATGAGCCGACAGGGGCACTGGATTCAAACGCAGCAGACGGCCTGCTCAGGCTCTTCGGAGAAATCAATGAGGAAGGTCAGACCATTCTGATGGTAACCCACAGCACAAAGGCTGCCAGCCACGCAAAGCGGGTGCTGTTCATCAAAGACGGGGAGGTATTCCATCAGATCTACAAAGCAAACATGTCTGACGAGGAGATGTTTGCGAAGATTTCTGACACACTGACAGTTCTGCAGGCAGGTGGTGGCAATCGTGGGTAAATCGTTTTCATTAAAGCTGGCAGTCAATAACATCAAAAACAATCGGAAGTTCTATCTGCCATATTTTCTGGCTTCCATCGGCATCATCGGAATGTTTTACATTATCGCATTTCTATCTATCAGTAAGGGTATTCAGGCGATGTCCGACGCTCTTTCTATGATTATGGGATTTGGCGTCTTCGTCATGGGAATCTTCGCCTTCATCTTCCTGTTTTATACCAACAGCTTTCTGCTGAAGAGGCGGAAAAAAGAAATCGGTCTATATAACATTCTGGGCATGGAGAAGAAGCACATTGGCAAGATCTTGATTATCGAAAATACGATCATTTCTCTGTCTTCCATCATCCTCGGCCTGCTGTGCGGCATTCTGTTCAGCAAATTGGTCCACTTGTTTCTCAGCTGGGTCTTTGGGATAGAACCGCCTTTTGGGATTGACGTTTCGTGGTTAGCCGTGGTCATCACATTGGCGCTCTTCGGTGTGCTGTTCGTATTGACTATGATTACCAATCAGATGAGCATTCATCTGGCAAAGCCCATTGAGTTGCTCTACGGCGGCAACGTGGGAGAAAAAGAGCCGAAGACCAAATGGCTTCTGGCCATCATCGGGGTCATCTGTCTGGGCGTCGGTTACTATATCGCTATCACGACGGAATCACCACTGACGGCAATCATGCTGTTCTTCGTGGCGGTGGTCCTGGTCATCATCGGAACTTACTGCCTGTTTACGGCAGGCAGCGTGGCAATTTTAAAGACACTGAAGAAAAACCACAAGTTCTACTACAAACCAGGTAACTTTACAGCCGTGTCAGGCTTGATTTACCGAATGAAACAGAATGCGGTGGGTCTAGCTAACATCTGCATTCTTTCCACCATGGTTCTGGTCATGGTATCCGGCACAGTCAGCCTCTATGCAGGAATGAATGACGTATTGGACGGACGTTATGCAGGAGACGTCATCGCTTCCGTGACTCCGCATGACGGGCAACGGATTACTAGTGAGGATCGCCAGTTGGTAGGTGATACCATGAAGAAAATCTGCCGGGAAGAAGGCCGCAAGATCGTGAAGTATTACGACCATGAGGCGCTGATATTTTCCGTACAGAAGAAGGATGACGGTTTCCAAGTTGACAGTGATATCGAACGAGTAGAATCTGTCGATCAGGTAGCAAATCTGGCAATTTTGACGGCGGATGAGTATGAAAGGATTTCGGGGGAGAAGGTCACTCTGAAAAAAGACGAGGTGGCTGTACACTCTTACGGTGATGAGCTGGCCGAGGATTTTTCTATCAACCAAATGAAGTTCCAGGTGAAGGAGCGTTTAGATAAGTTCGTTATGGAGGATCTGGCGATCTATATGACCGAAGCTTACTACCTGGTGGTGGCAGACGACCAGGTACTGAATCAGATCAACGACATGCAGGCAAAAGCCTATGGCGGTAACGGCAGCCAGATCAATACAGAGTTTGTTCTGGACATGGATGGAACGAATGAGGAGAAAATAGCCTGCTACAATAAAATGCAGGATGCTCTATATGATTTGAGGTTCCCATTTGAAATGATGCGCATCGACAGCAAGCAGGAGGGCAGCAAAGATTTTACGGGGCTGGTCGGAGGTTTCCTGTTCCTGGGTATCTTCCTTGGCATCGTGTTCACCTTTGCGGCAGCTTTGATCATCTATTACAAGCAGATCTCTGAAGGCTATTACGATAAGGACAAATTCGAGATCATGCAGAAGGTAGGCATGAGCAAGAGCGAGGTAAAGAAAACCATAAGGAAACAGGTTCTGATGGTGTTCTTTGTACCGCTGGTCATGGCAGGCATCCATATACTGGCGGCGTTCCAGATGATTACACGTCTGCTGCAGGTATTCATGATGTACAATGTGACGTTGTTTGCTCTCTGTACTCTGGGAACCTTCGTGGTGTTTGCCGTCATCTACGCTATCGTCTATGCGGTAACGGCGAGAGAATACTATAAAATTGTGGGATAAGGCTTACAAAGAAAATAAATTGCGGCGGCTAAAAATCCAGGTCATGGATTTAGCCGCCGCTTTTGAATTTGACTATCTTGAACTTAACGTACAAAATATTGTACGATATAATGAATATAATAAAGGAGGAGTCTATTATGATTGCAACGAATTATTCACAGGTTCGTGATAATTTGAAATGTTACATGGATAAAGTGACAGAGGATTATGAACCGGTTATTATTACACGTAAGAATAATAAAAATGTTGTCATGATATCAGAGGAAGCCTATAATAATATGCTTGAAAACATGCATTTGATGGGAAACAAGGCTAATTATGACTGGCTTATGGAATCTAAGCGTCAGTTCGAAAATGGCAATGTAAAAATTCATGAAATTTTAGAGACAAAAGATGAATAAATTATTTACAGACAATGCCTGGCTGGACTATGTTTACTGGCAAACAGAGGATCGAAAAACTCTGAAAAAAATAAATCAATTATTTGAGGACATTTCTCGCAATGGAAACAGAGGAATTGGCAAACCAGAACCTCTCACAGGAAATCTGAGTGAATTTTGGAGCCGGCGCATCGATGAACAAAACCGATTGGTTTATAAAATTGATGACGGATCCATCATTATCCTCTCCTGCAGGTACCATCATCAAAAATAATCTTATAAAAAACGAGTGCATAACGGAGCGTCGCTCCTATGCACTCATGTCGCCCGCAAGGGGCGACGCTTCGTAAGGTACGTTCTTTGTCTGGTCAAGAGTCAATATTGGCTGATAAATTCGTCCATGGTTTTGCGGTAGAGTTCCCTATGGTTCAGCCAGACCTGTGCGTGGTCGCTGTCTTTTACGGAGAGAATCTTTTTATCCTTTGAATCGATGTCTTTGTAGATGTCCCGGCCCATGTAATAGGGCGTCAGCTGGTCCGCTTTGCTGTTGATGACGAGAACCGGTACGTCGGTGTCGGCTACGGCGGACGGTACGTCAGCGTCTCCATAAGAGAACCCCAGTTTGAATTTGTTGACCACACTGCCGCACCAGGTCATGTATTCCGTAGGAAGCGGAATATCCATCTTGTCGATCTCCGCTGCCACCATGTCTTTCATGCTGCTGACTGGGCAGTCGAGAACAGCAAATTTCACCTTTGCCGCGATATCCTTATCAGAAATGGCATGGCCCGCTGTTGCGCCGCCAAAGGAGGTGCCCCAAAGACCGATGGCTTTGTCGGTCGTCAGATTGGAGGCGTAATATACCAGATCTTTTGCGTCGTCGCTTTCCAGATAACCGAAGGTCGTGTATTTTGCCTTGTTTTCCCCGGAGCTGCGCTGATCGTAGGTGATGACATTATAGCCTTTCTCTAAGAAGTATGCTGCTACCGGGTAGTTGCTGTATCTGTTGCCTCCCAGTCCGTGAATCAGGATGACGGTATCTCGATCCTTGGTATCTGCGCCTTTGGCGTAGATATAGTCGCCGGGAATATCGTGGTCGCCTTCAGAAGATGGAACCGAAATGCCTTCTATTTTGTATGTGGATTTGAACTTTTCGTAATCGATGCCGAAAGTTTTCCAGAAACTCTCCTTGACGCCGGATGTCTCTTGGTTGGTCACCAGCTGGGTGGAGCTTTTGAAAACCTCCGTACCGATGAACCAGGACATGGAGCCAAAGGCAACGAGTAAAAATGCCAAAATGATGGCAGAAATGATGATTATTTTTTTCTTTTTCATTTTCATACCCCAATGATATTTATTCAAAATTTTTTAGATTTATGTTACAATATTATCATATGAAATGAAAAAAAGAAAGAAGGGTAAGATGAGATACACAGAAAAGTACAAAGTGACCAGTCACGATGTTGATGTCAATAATAATATGAAGCCGTCTCTCGTCCTCAGATACATGCAGGAAACGGCCAACCACCAGATGAGGGATCGGAAGCCGTCCTACTACGAGTTGTTTTTTGCCGGCAAATCTTTTATCATCACCAGAATCACCATTGAGGTTTACGAACAAATCCATCAGTATGACGAGATCGAAGTGGCAACTTGGCGCTGCCCGGAAAAGGGGGCTACCTTTATCCGCTGTTACGAGATCACTTGCGATAACCGCGTTTGCGCCAGAGCCTACAGCGTCTGGGCTGTAACCAATCACCAGACCGGCAAGCTCTGCAAAGCCTCTGAAGTAGATATCTCAAATTATGATACGGACGAGCCGCTGTCCCTTTCCCTGCCAAATCGTTTCCGCCTGCCAAAGGATCTTGCGTATGCGAAAGCGGGGGAGAAGGAGGTATTCTACAGCGATGTGGACATGAATCTGCATATGAATAACACCCATTATCCGGACATGCTCTGGAACTTTATCCCAGATGTTATGAGCAAAGAGGTGACGTCTGTCAATCTCAGATTCATGAAGGAAGCGCCTTTGGGAGGCAAAGTGGAGATCTATATGGGCAAAATGGATGTGCCTCTGTCGGAGGATTCTGAGGCAGAAGAAACCTGGTGTTTTGCATCAAAGGTAGAAGGTGAAATCAACGTCGAGGCCCAGATTGGCATGAAAAGGTTAGAACGATAAAAAAGTCTACACGAAATGGAGTAAACAATTTACAGAATCGGCAAATAACGCAGAACAAGATGAAACAAGAGGAGCCGCGTACTAAGAATCACTGGTACTCGGCTCCGTTTTTTATTTGCAATGACATAACTAACGACCTGCAAACCGCTTTTAACCCCTATTGGTACAAAAAGCGCGATAACACCTAAAAAATCTGAGGACTGCAAAGGGAGTGCCGCTGCTGTACAGGCTGTAACCGTTGAAACTTCGTCGCCTTTTTTTCTCAAATGCCGTTGCGGCTCTTTATGCAGCAAAATATTTAGGCGTTTTTACCCTTTTTTGATGAAATGACGGGTAAAACATGACCATAGCAGACGCATGAAGATCAAATTATAAAAAAAGCATCTAACCCTTGACGAATATACCTAACAGGGGTATACTATAATCATTAAGGAAAAGGAGATGATCATATGACAGAAGAAAAGTGTGCTGCTTGTGCAGAGAAAACAACCCATAGAGAAGGCAAAGAGTATCGAGATTTAATTTCGAGATTGAACAAGATTGAAGGCCAGGTGCGCGGCGTAAAGAAGATGGTAGAGGACGACAGATACTGCATCGACATCATCAATCAGGTTTCTGCGATTAGCGCCGCCCTAAATTCTTTTAATAAACTGCTGCTTTCTGAGCATATTAAATCATGTGTAGTGGAAGATATCAAAGCGGGCAACGACCAGATGGTCGAGGAACTCTGCGGGACACTTCACAAATTGATGAGGTAAAAATGAAAGAAAAATTTAAAGTGACGGGCATGACCTGCTCGGCATGCTCTTCCAGGGTGGAGAAGACAGTTTCCAAGCTGGAAGGGACTGATGAAGTCAGCGTAAACTTGCTGACCGGTACCATGCAGGTCACCTATGATGACAATTTAATAGACGACGGAAAGATTATTCAGGCAGTAGAGAGAGCCGGATATGGCGCTTCCGTTGACAGCGGGGAAGCCGCGGCAAAGAAATCAAATGACGCATCTGAAGAAGCATCTAAAGCTGCTTTTGACGAAGCGAAGCTGATGAAGCGCAGATTGATTTGGTCTGTGATCCTGCTGGTTCCTCTGATGTACGTGTCCATGGGACATATGCTGACCGGAAAGCATATGCCGGACCAGCCACTGACCATGGTGCTGCTGCAGGTGGTCTTCCTGATTCCCATCGTAGTGCTGAACAAGAAATATTTCCTCAAAGGCTTTCCGAGCCTGTTCCGGGGAAGCCCTAATATGGACAGTTTGATCGCTATGGGATCGGCAGCGGCAATCGTCTACGGCGTCTTTGCCATATTCAGAATGACCACAGGATATGAGACTGGCAATATGGATTTAGTACACAGATATGCAGGCGATATCTATTTTGAATCAGCGGCCATGATTTTGACCCTGATTACAGTGGGTAAATACCTGGAGACCAGATCAAAGGGGAAGACCAGCCAGGCCATTGAGAAGCTGATGAATCTGGCGCCAAAGACCGCTCATGTGGAGCGAAACGGCGTCGAGATGGAAATACCATCCGGCGAATTGACCATAGGCGATGTGTTAGTCGTCAGGCCGGGCGAGAGCATCGCCGCCGACGGAGAGATCATCAGCGGAACGACCAGCATCGACGAATCGGCAATCACGGGCGAAAGTATTCCGGTGGAGAAACAGCCGGGAGATAAGGCGGTTTCTGCCACCATCAACAAGACCGGCTTCATCAAAGTCAGGTGCGAAAAGGTGGGGGAAGATACCACCATCAGCCAGATTATCAGACTGGTAGATGAGGCCAGCGCCAGCAAAGCGCCTATCGCCAGGATGGCAGATAAGATTGCAGGGATTTTCGTTCCTGTTGTCATCGGTATCGCAATCGTCGCAGCAGTGATTTGGATCATCGCAGGCGCGGGATTCGAGTTCGCCCTCTCTATCGGTATTTCTGTACTGGTCATTTCCTGCCCTTGCGCCCTGGGTCTTGCAACACCGGTCGCCATCATGGTTGGAACTGGTAAGGGCGCCGAGAACGGCATTTTGATCAAATCCGGCGAAGCCTTGGAAACAGCCCATAGTGTGGATACAGTGGTCATGGATAAGACAGGCACCATCACAGAAGGCAAACCGAAAGTAACCGACGTGATCAATTTTGATATAGACGAGAAAAAGCTGATTGAGATCGCCGCAGGACTGGAATCCGGCAGCGAACATCCTCTGGCGGAGGCTGTCATGGAGCATGCAGGCGTCAAAGGCATACGACCGGCGGAAGCAGAGAACTTTGAAGCGGTCTTTGGACGCGGCATCAAAGCTTCTATCGGCGGCAAGGCATATTTGGCAGGTAACGCCGCCCTGATGGGAGAAGCCGGCATTGACACAGGTTCCATTCAGAAGACTTTGGACGACTTGGCGGATCAAGGTAAGACGCCTTTAATCTTTGCCCGTGCAGATAAAGTGATCGGCGTGATCGCTGTGGCAGATGTTGAAAAGGTCAGCAGCAGAGAAGCCATCGAGGCCTTTGCGGATATGAAGATTGACGTGGTCATGCTGACAGGAGACAACAAGCGGACTGCCGAGGCTCTTCGAAAGCGTCTGCACATTCCAAAGGTCATCGCAGAAGTGCTGCCTTCTGATAAGGAAAAGCACATCGCCGCTTTGCAGGCGGAAGGTCACAAGGTAGCCATGATCGGGGACGGCATCAATGACGCGCCGGCCCTGGCGAAGGCCGACGTGGGCATCGCCATCGGTGCGGGTACGGATGTAGCCATTGAAAGCGCCGATGCGGTTTTGATGAGAAACGACCTGCTGGATGCTGTGACTGCGGTGAGACTGTCAAAGTCAGTCATCAAGAACATCAAAGAAAACCTGTTTTGGGCTTTCTTCTATAATACCATCGGGATTCCTCTGGCAGCAGGGGTGCTGTATCCCATGTTCGAGCTGAAGCTGTCACCGATGTTCGGCGCGGCAGCCATGAGTTTGTCAAGTGTATGCGTGGTGCTCAATGCGCTGCGTTTAAAAAGATTTAAAGTAAAGAGAAGTCCGGCGCAGGAAGCGGCTCGTGAGCAGATGATTGTTACAAGCGAAAGCGCCGGAGAACCGAGGAGGAATGAAGAAATGAAGTATGAATTGATGATTCAGGGAATGATGTGCGGCCACTGCCAGAAACACGTAAACGATGCGCTGAGCGCTATGGAGGGTGTGAGTGCGGTAGAGGTAAATTTGGATTCTGGCATAGCGGCGGTTACCGCAGAGCGGGAAATTTCCATGGACGCTTTTGCCAGCGTCATCGAAGACGCCGGTTATACACTGGTAAAATAGCCTGATTGAAATCAGCCCCTTGCAGATTGCAGGGGGATTTTTTTGTGTGATGTGCAAAGAGGGTCATGTGGGAGCAGGGCGAGCGGCCAGAAAAGCCAAAAAAACTAGGGATTATGGCAGATTTCAAAATTTGAAAGGGGTATCTTGGCAAAAGACAAGGTGAAAAACAGGGAAAAATAATTGATATTACGATGTAATTTGTATATTAAATATAATTTTTAGCTCGATTTTTGGCGAAATACTATGGATTAGCGCTTCTAAAAGCACCTTGTGCCAAAGAAATTCATGAAAAACAGAGAAATCTGCCAGAATCAGGGTTAAAATTAGACAAATCAGGCAGATTTTGTTTTTCTGACAGGCATGTACCGGGTAGGGGTATCTCGACTCTCATTGACGACAGATTTGATTCACCAAAATTGACAAAGTTATGAAGGCAAGATAAAATATTGCTATATTAGATAGCAGGAGGTCTGCCATGAAAGATAACTATTATGATCAAAGTTTGAACGCACAAAAGCTCTATGACGTCTATCAAAGCAAGTATCCGAGAGTAGCGCAGTATTTGGCAGCGGAAATCTCTTATGTAAAAAAATATCTGCAGGGCTCGGAGCGGATTTTGGAATTAGGTGCTGGATACGGACGCATTATGAAAGAACTGGCTCCCTTTTGTCAGTCCATAGTCGGCATTGATATTTCTAAGGACAATGTGGAATTCGGCAGGGAATATTTAAAGGAGATGGAGAACGCACAGCTGCTCGTCATGGATGCACATCACATGCAGCTTGAGGCGTCTTTTGATGTGATTTTATGTCTGCAAAACGGTCTTTCCGCCATGAAGATTGAGCCGATGAGCTACATCAAAGAGGTGTTGGAACTGCTGCGGCCAGGTGGGAAAGCCTTTTTCAGCAGTTACAGTCCTAACTTCTGGGAGCATCGGCTCGCCTGGTTTGCGGAGCAGGCGGAAAAGGGACTGCTGGGTGAACTCGATATGGAAAAGACGAAGGATGGCGTAATTGTCTGCAAGGACGGCTTTCGGGCAACCACCTGCTCGCCGGAAAATATGGACATGATTGGCAGGGCTTCCGGATATAAGTACCAGGTGACAGAAGTGGATGAATCCAGCATCTTCCTGGTTGTGGAGAAGTGAATGATTTCGAGAGAGGATACATGCAGGATTCTTTTGATGCTGTGTCAGGGGGGGTGTCGCAAAAGACAGCAAATTTGCCGAATTGTTTGATAGAATCCGACTGGAACATCGAGTATATGCTGGAAAAGTGCAGCTCTTAAATTGGACAATTCATGTTTTTTGCGATTTTTACAAGAATATACTGGGATGGGGTATACTTGGTGAGAGTTGGCTGATCCCGCATTAAACCAGCATCAGGCGTTTTTGGTAGCAAGGCTAGCAGAAGACTTTTTATTTGTCAAACCCCCATACCTATGGTAGAATATCTCCATAATTACATTTGGGATAAGAGGGGAGAACACATTGGAGTTTAACAAGAAAAATATCAAGACTTTTATATTGACCGCATTTGCCTGTATTCTGTTTTATCTGGGCATCAAAAACATCGGCCTGGTCGTCGAGGCGATTGGCGGGGTGCTGGGGCTGATGTTCCCCTTTATTTTGGGAGCCGGCATCGCTTTTGTCATCAACGTGCCCATGACCAGAATCGAATACTGGATATTTCACAGAACGAACAGACTGAAGTCAGGACGGCGGCCGCTTTCTTTCTTGCTCACACTGGCAGCAGTCGTCGGCGTCATCATCATCGCCATGTATATTGTTATTCCGCAGCTTGCTGACACCATGATGAGCATTGCAAGAGAACTGCCGGGCGCATTTAATGCAGCGCAAGATTGGATTTTCTCCAAGATGAGCTATTGGAAGGCATTACAGGATCTGGCTGAACAGCTTTCTGTGGACTGGGCGGATATTGTACGGAAACTGTCTGCCTTCATGCAGCAGGCAGCCACCAGTATGGTCAACAGCGGCATTGGCGCAGTGACCAACATCATCGGCGCCATCGTCAATTTCTTTATCGGTTTTGTCTTTGCCGTTTATCTGCTCATGGCAAAAGAGAAGCTGGCGGGACAGGGCAAGCAGATTCTCTTCGCTATTTTTAAAGAGGACACGGCGGAGAAGATTCTTTATGTCTGCACTCTTTCCAGCAGGACTTTTTCGAAGTTTATATCCGGACAGTGCCTGGAAGCCTGCATTTTGGGCATGATGTTCTTTATCGTCATGAGTATCTTCCGGATGCCGTATGCCATGCTGATTTCTGTGCTGATTGCTTTTACGGCGCTGATTCCTATGGTGGGCGCCTTCATCGGATGTGCCATCGGCGCTCTGCTGATTTTGATGGTCAGCCCGTTTAAAGCGCTCATGTTCATCATCGTATTCTTAGTATTGCAGCAGCTGGAAGGCAATCTGGTATATCCACACGTGGTTGGAAATTCAGTGGGTCTGCCGTCCATCTGGGTACTGGTAGCCATTACCATCGGTGGAAATCTGATGGGCGTTGTCGGCATGATCATCTTTATTCCGATTTGCTCCATACTCTATGCGCTGTTCAGACTTTTTGTCAAAGACAGGCTCAGGAAAAAGGGCGTGCCGAGAGAAAAATGGGAGGAGAAGGCTGTATTTGAAGAGAGTGTCATGACAGGCGAAGAAGAGGTGACGAATCGCAATGAAGAAATCGTTGAATAAGTGTGATCTGCACAGCAAAGGATTTCTGCTGGATTTCCTGTTTAATACATCAGAAGAACTCATCGTGTTTGTGAATACGGAGGGAACGATTATCGCTCTCAGCAAGGCTTATGCAAAATTTCTTGGAATCAGTCAGGAAGAGGCAATCGGTAAGCGTGTAGACCAGGTGATCGAAAACACCAGAATGCTGGAAGTTATCGCAAGCGGCATTCCTGAGCTTGAGAGAACCCACAAGATCAAAGGCAGAAATATGATTGCGAGCCGGATTCCCATCATCAAGGATGGAGAGGTTATCGGTGCGTTCGGCAGAGTCCTGTTCAAAGATGTGAAGGATCTGGATCAGCTTCATAACAGGATCAGCAAGATGAAAAAGGAACTGAATTTCTATGAAAGTACCTTTGACAAGATGAATACGGCCCGTTACGGTATCGAAAACATATGGGGAAAGAGCCCTGAAATGAAGGATTTGCGGGCTCTTTTGCATAAAGTTTCTTCAAGCGATTCCAACATTACTATTTTAGGTGAGAGCGGAACAGGAAAGGAACTGGTCGCCCATGCCATACATAAAGAAAAATGGGGCAATGAGCGGCCTCTTGTATGCGTCAACTGCGCTGCCATCGCACCGGGGCTTTTGGAATCAGAATTGTTCGGTTACGAGGGAGGGAGTTTCACAGGGGCGAAAACCGGCGGCTCCATCGGGCTTTTTCAGGCGGCCAACGGCGGAACTATTTTCTTAGATGAAATCGGTGAAATTCCCATGCATATGCAGGCGAAGCTCCTTCGCGTCATACAGGACAGACAGGTCAGGCGAGTCGGTGCCAGCAGGCCGGAAAGTGTGGACGTGCGGGTCATCGCCGCTACAAATCGGAATCTGGAGGAGATGGCAGCGAAAGGAGAGTTTCGAGATGATCTCTATTTCAGATTGGGCGTTATCGTGATCAATATCCCTCCTCTGCGAGAACGAACCGATGACATTCCATATCTGGCAAAGCTGCTCTTGGAAAAAATGAACGAAAAACGGAACATTTTTGTCAAAGGGATCACGCCAGGCGCTATGGAGTACCTGAAAAGATATCATTGGCCCGGTAATGTGAGGGAATTAGAAAATGTGATTGAGCAGGCAGCTCATTTTGTAGACGACAGCAAAATGATCGCAGTCAAAGATCTGCCCGTAGGGATTACGCGCCTACACGTTGAAAAATCAAACAAAAATCTCAAGCAATATCTGGAAGAAGCCGAACGTCAATTCATTGTTGATACGTTATTGGAGAATAATGGAAGGAAAGGGCGTACTGCAGACTCTTTAGGAATCGGCAGGACGACTTTGCACGAGAAAATGAAAAAATATGAAATTTCGGCCAAATAAGAGATGGAAATAAATAGAATTATGTTCTGAAATTCGAACGTAATTCTAAACAAATTTCTCGAAATGTTCGAAATACTGAACAAAAAACATCTGGAAGCACAATTTCCAGATGTTTTTTGTTATGCAGATTTATAGGAGGTGCTGGATAATTGTTGGAATTTCAACAATCCTTTCGCCTTTGAAAAATATGGCACGGTATTTGCTCAATAGAATGGCATAGAGCAAATGCAATTGCACTCTCATAAATCTCTGAGGAGGTGAAAGGATGACAAACATCAAAAAAATCGGCATTGCTGGTGCGGGAACCATGGGCTCATCCATGGCTGAGACTTTTGCGAAATATGGATATGAGGTGACACTCTTTGACATATTTGAGGAGGCTCTGGCAAAGGCTGAGCGGCTCATCGGTATCAATCAAAAGACAGAGGTCACAGAAGGCTTAGTGTCTGAAGTAAAATCCAGAGAACTGATGAGGCGCATCAAATATACTGCGGATATGAAGGAGCTTGCAGAGGCGGACATCGTGATTGAAGCAATCTTGGAGAAAATCGAGGTAAAACACGATTTCTGGGAAAAGCTATCTGCGCTGGTTCGTGAAGATGCCATTCTGGCAAGTAACACATCGGGACTTTCTATAACGAAAATCGCCGAGGTGGTAGACGGACCGGAACGCTTTGCAGGCATGCACTGGATCAACCCGCCTCACATCATCCCCTTGATCGAGGTGATCAAAGGGGAGAAAACATCTGAAGAGACTGCCGCTGCGGTCTATGCTTTGGCAGAAGCCGTTGGCAAGAAGCCGGTCATCGTCAAAGATGCCCCAGGCTTTGCCCTCAACAGAATACAATTGGCGATTCTCAGAGAATGCCTGTATATCGTTGAAGAAGGCATTGCATCGCCGGAAGACGTAGACAGAGTGATGAAATACGCCCTTGGCGTACGTTATGCTTGTCTGGGCCCCTTTGAAGTTTCTGATCACGGCGGATTGGATATTTTCTATAATATTGCATCTTACCTGTTCGAAGACCTCTGCAATGAAAAAAAGCCATTCGGCTTGCTGGCTGATGCCTTTGAAAAAGGAGAATATGGTGTGAAATCCCAGTGCGGATTCTATGACTACAGCGATGGAAAAGACGAAGCTGCGATTATGTATAGAGACCAAATGTATACAAAAATTTCCAAATGTTTGTTTGGAGAATCATAGAGGAGGTAAAATATGAGTAATGTAAAGACAGCAATTGTAACAGGTGCAGCCAGCGGTATCGGACTGGCGATTGCGGAAACCCTTGCAGAAGACGGCGTAAAGGTGGTTATGGCAGATATCAATGAAGAAGCGCTGATCAGCCATTCCAAAAGACTGGGATGCCAATATAAAGTCACCAACCTGACCCTCAGAGAAGACTGCAAGGGTCTGGTGGATTACACCATCGAAAATCACGGACGGGTGGATATCCTGGTAAATGTGGCAGGAATCCAGAACGTATGTCCCATCGAAGAGTTCCCAGAAGACAAATGGGATTTGATCATCTCCCTGATGCTGACAGCGCCGTTCCTGATGACAAAATACGCCTGGACTTCCATGAAAGAAAACGGATGGGGAAGAATCATCAACATCAGTTCCATCCATGGGCTGGTCGCATCGGAATTTAAATCTGCGTACATTTCGGCAAAGCACGGTATGATAGGATTGACCAAAACGGCGGCTTTAGAAGGTGGACCACAGGGGATTACCTGTAACGCCATCTGTCCAGCCTATGTGAGGACGCCGCTGGTAGAGAAACAGATCGCAGACCAGGCAAAACACCACGGTATCAGTGAAGAAGAGGTATTGACCAAGATCATGCTCCAGAAGGCGGCGGTAAAGAAGACCATCGATCTTGCCACCATCAGCGAAGCAGTCAGATTCCTTTGCAGCGACAACGCAGACACGATTACAGGCATTGCGCTGCCACTTGATGGCGGCTGGGTTGCAGGTTAAATACAGGAAAAGGGGTATGGGATGCACTTGAAACAGACGTTATCATTGAATATTTAAAAAAGAGGAGAAAAAAATGATAGGAGTAATAGGTATTATATTATCATTAGGACTGCTCATATACCTGGCGTATAGAGGCTGGTCCATTATCTTGCTAGCCCCGATTCTTGCTTTGCTGGCATCAGCCTTTGCCATTTTTGAAGGAGGAGACTTCCACGGAATCGCAATCTATACAGAAGCCTTCATGACCAGCTTAGGTAACTACGTAAAGGCATACTTTCCAATTTTCATGCTGGGCGCTATTTTCGGAAAACTCATGGACGCATCAGGCTCAGCAGATTCCATCGCCACCTTTATTTCTGAGAAAGCAGGAAAAGGCAAAGAACTATGGGCCATCGTATTGGCCTGTGCCGTCATCACCTATGGAGGCGTGTCTCTGTTCGTAGCGGCATTTGCTATCTACCCAATCGGCGCGGCACTGTTCAGACAGGCAGGAATTCCGAAGAGAATCTTACCTCCTGCCATTGCTCTTGGCGCTTTTACCTTTACCATGACGGCCATCCCTGGAACGCCGCAGATTCAAAATGCGATACCGATGCAGTATTTCGGAACAGACGGTTTTGCAGCGCCGATTCTGGGCATCGTCGCAGCAGCGATCATGCTCTTTGGCGGCATGTTCTGGCTTACTTGGAGAAAGAAGATCGCAATGGCGAATGGAGAAGGTTATGGCGAGCACAAAGAAGAAAAACTGACCACCATGGACAGAGAAAAACTGCCGCCTTTTGGAATTGCCATCGCACCGATCATCCTGGTTATCGCAAGCAACTACATTTTCTCAAAATTCATATTTAGAGACATGGATGCTTCTTACCTGGAACAGTACGGAACAACTTTGTCAAAGGTCATCGGAGACTGGTCACTGATCGTCTCACTGATCATCGGCGTACTGGTAGCCATTATCTGTAATTACAAGAGAATGGGCAGTGTAGTAGAAGTATTGAAGGAAGGTGTGGCAGGATCGTTCTTAGCAATTATGAACACTGCCTCTGAGGTAGGATACGGAAACGTCATCAAGACCCTGGCCGGATTTACAATTCTCGCGAACGTCATGTTGAACACCTTTGAAAATCCGCTCATCGGTGAAGCAATTTCCTCATCAGTGCTTGCCGGAATCACAGGCTCTGCGTCGGGAGGACTTTCCATCGCACTTGAAACCTTTGCTCCGACCTTCCTGGAAAGAGCAGGAGAAGCGGGAATCAGCCCGGAGGTGCTGCACAGAGTTGCGTCAGTTGCTTGCGGAGGAATGGATACCCTGCCTCACAACGGAGCAGTCATCACTTTACTGGCAGTTACGGGTATGTCTCATAAACAGTGCTATCTCAACATCGGTATGTGTACAGTCATTATTCCACTGATCTCATGTGCCGTTATCATCGCACTGGGTTCAATTGGTATAGTTTAGATATATAATGAAGGAGAGATCAGATGATTCAAAAATTAATCACTGCTGACGAAGCAGTTGCAGGCATCAAAGACGGTATGACAATCATGGTCGGCGGATTCCTCGGAACGGGATCGCCGGAGATTTTAATCGACGCCTTGGTCAGAAAGGGCGTGAAGCATTTAACTGTAATCGGCAACGATGGAGGCCTTCCTGTCGGTACATATGGAGCAAAGACTGCCAGAGGCATCGGCAAGCTGCTGGAAGCAGGCATGGTAGACCACATCATCGCTTCCCACGTAGGCATGAACCCGCTGATCGGCGACGGCATGGTAGCCGGAACGCTCAAGTGCACACTGGTTCCGCAGGGAACCCTTGCTGAGAAGATCAGAGCTGC